>CAYOWG010000053.1:0-3096 GCA_964407605.1 uncultured Sulfurospirillum sp.
AACTGATAGAAAAACATATACTAAAAGAGTATAGATTTTTGAGAAATGATGTTGCGAAACTAACAGATGCAGATGAGAAGTTTCATAGGCTTTTGAGTGCTAGTGCTTTGGGAGATAGAAGAACGAACTCTAGTTTTAAAAGAGCTAGTTTTTCTTTTGATGATGGTATGGATTTGGTTGATGAGCTCAAAGAAAAGGGATTTATCAAGCTTGAGAGATGCAGTGAAGATGTTTATGTGTCGGATAAGATACTTTTTTCTGCCCCATTTCTAAGGTTTGGTTTGCTTTTGTTTCGCCTATCTTTAAGAGTATAAGAGATAAAGAATATGAAGAGTTTTACAAGATATACAACAACAGAAAAGTAGAGTTTTCAGAGTTGATTTTTTCTCAGCTTTGTCATGAGCTTGTGAAAGAAGTTTTTACTAAAGAGAAGATTTATAACATAGGAAGATATTGGGACGACACTCATGAGATAGACCTAGTAGCAAAAACAAAGTCAGGTAAGAAGATAGTAGGAAACTGCAAATATAGAGACAAAAAAGTCTCAAAAAGAGAGCTTACAAAACTAAAAGAGAGTGCAAAGCAGGCTCAAGTCGAACCTGATATATATGTGATATTCGCTAAAAAAGGATTTTCAAGTGAGCTAAAATCACTAAAAAGCGACACTCTTTTACTCTTTACATGTAAGCATCTTACGGTGCTAAAAACCCAATAATAGCTTTTATAGGAGCAAAGAAATAGTTAGATAGTGGAGTTGCTATGACAACAATCAAGATAACCATACCATACCTCTCTATGGAGTTATAAAAGGCTACAACACCATCCCATCTGTTCCATTCTGCGAAGTAAGATACTGCGTGTGAGCCATCAAGTGGTGGGATTGGTAGAAGGTTGAAAAATCCTAAGACTACATTGTAAACCAATGATTGAAGTATGAAGTAAACTATAAAAAGCTCAAACAAAGAACCTATCGAGCCTAAGTCCATATAGTTTAGTAGTATTGAAGCAAATATAGCAAGTCCAAAGTTAAAGTATATGCCTGCAAGAGAGACATTGATAGCACCTCTATAGCCTGCATTTTTTATAACCTCTCTTATGTATATCGGTACTGGTTTTGCCCAGCCAAACAGAAATGGAGCTCCTGTAAAAAAAAGAACTGCTGGAACGACTATGGTTCCGATGGGGTCTATGTGGACTAGAGGGTTTATGCTTAGCCTGCCAGCATTTTTGGCTGTATCATCGCCGTAGTAGTGAGCCATGCGACCATGCATAATCTCATGCCCGATGATGGCAACTGCTAGGGCTAAAACAGTAGCTACTATCTTGATTATCTCACTATTTTCCATCTAAAAACTCTTTATCTGTCTCGATTGTGTCTATAAAACGACCTATCCTATTCCATCTGACTTTATAGTCATCATCCCAAGAGAAGTATATAAACCAAGGCTTGCCAACTATAAGGCTGTATGGAACTGTTCCCCAAAATCTACTATCATTTGAGTGATCACGATTGTCGCCAACCATAAAAAACTCATCCTCAGGGACTTTTGTATAAAAAGCATTGAAGTCAGAGTTGAAACTTTTTGGAAGCTCTTCGACTACAATTGGCTTCATAGAGAGCTCATTCATCCCCAGAAGCATCTGCATCTGAGAAAAAAGATCTACATCGTTGTCGTACTGGATGCCTGGAAATTTGTTTTCATAGGGATTTAGTACCCAAGTTCTGCCAGCTATTACATGTAGCTTCTCTTTGGGATAGTTTTCTTTCATCCACTCTTTCCCCTCATGAAAGCTTATAAAGAGTCGTTTATCTTGATAGAGTATCTCATCTCCACCAACTGCGAGCATCCTTTTTACATAGTGTATTTTATGGTTTTTTGGATATCTAAAGACAACTATATCGCCTCGCTCTGGTCTATCTCCCTCTATAAGGTGGCCATCTCCAGAGATATGAGGAAAGACTTGAATTTCAAGCCAGGGGAGGTGTGGGGTTGGTGTACCGTAAGAGAATTTTTTGACAAAAAGATGGTCTCCGATTAGAAGTGTTTTTTTCATACTTCCACTAGGAATCACAAAGGCTTGAGCAACAAAAAATATAACTAAAAGAACGATAACTATTGTTCCAACCCAGCTGTTTGACCATGTTAGGAGTTTTGAGAAAAAGTTTTTCATGACTTGGTACTCAACTTTGCAGCTGCTAGTGTGTTTTTGAGCAGCATGGCAATCGTCATAGGACCAACTCCACCTGGGACTGGCGTTATAAAGCTACACTTCTTGGCTACATTATCATAGTCAATATCCCCAACTAGTTTTCCCTCGTACTTACCCCAAGTCATCCTGTTGATACCTACATCTATCACGACAGCTCCATCTTTGACCATATCTGCTTTTATTATATGTGGGATTCCAACTCCCACTATAAGCAGGTCAGCTCTTGATGTATGAGCTTTAAGGTCTTTTGTTTTTGAGTGACAGACTGTTACAGTCGCCCTTGCGTTTATGAGTAGATTTATCATGGGTTTTCCTACTATGTTGCTAACTCCAACCACGCAAGCATCCATGCCTTGTGGATTTATGTCATACTCTTTGAGGATTCTCATGATACCAAGTGGAGTACAAGGAACTAGGCTTGGATTTCCAGTTGCTAGTTTCCCTACATTGGAAACATGAAAACCATCAACATCTTTTTTTGCATCAATCGCTTCAAGAACTTTTTTTGTGTCTATATGCTCAGGAAGTGGGAGTTGGACGAGTATGCCATGTATGCTGTCATCTTCGTTTAGTTTTTTGATTCTATCAAGAAGTCTCTCTTGTGTTACATCTGCATTCATAGTGATTTTTTGAGAAAATATACCTGCAGCTATACAGGATTTTTCTTTAGATGCCACATAAGTCTGACTAGCAGGGTCATTACCTACAAGAATGACTGCAAGACCAGGTATGATTCCATTTTTTTTTAGTTCATCAGTTTCTATTTTTATCTCTTCTTTTACTTTATTTGATAACGCTTTCCCATCTAGGATTTGCATATTTTATCGTCCTTGAATAATTTTTTAGATATTATACTCATTTTAGGTAAAGAGAGGCTAAATGAGA
>CAYOWG010000053.1:3196-7899 GCA_964407605.1 uncultured Sulfurospirillum sp.
ATTTTTATGTAACAAGTGAGGTGGATAAATGACAAGATTAAATAGTAAAACAGCATTTAGAGAGGCACAGCAAGTTATACCAGGTGGAGTCGATTCTCCTGTGAGAGCGTTTAAAAGTGTCGGCGGTACTCCAGTTTTTATAGAAAAAGGCGAGGGAGCTTATCTAATAGATATAGACAACAATCGCTATGTAGATTTTGTTCAGAGCTGGGGACCACTTATATTTGGGCATTGCGATAAGACTATAGAGTTTGCTGTTATGGATGCGGCAACAAGAGGGCTGAGCTTTGGAGCACCTACGGAGGTAGAAACAAAGCTAGCAAGCAAGCTTTGTGATATGTTTGAGAGTATCGACAAGATAAGATTTGTAAGCAGTGGAACAGAGGCAGTGATGAGTGCTATAAGACTTGCAAGAGGCTTTACATGTAGAGATGATATAGTAAAGTTTGAGGGTTGTTATCATGGGCATAGTGACTCACTTTTGGTACAAGCTGGGAGTGGAGCAGTGACTTTTGGAACACCAAGTAGTCCTGGAGTTCCGGCTGACTTTACAAAGCATACTTTATTGGCAAAATATAATGACATAGATAGTGTAAAAAAATGCTTTGAAAACTCAAGCGATATAGCTTGCATCATTATCGAGCCGATAGCTGGCAATATGGGATTTATCCCAGCTGATGAGAAGTTTTTGCAAGAGCTAAGAGAGCTTTGTGATAAACATGGGACTTTGTTGATTTTTGATGAAGTTATGAGTGGATTTAGAGCTTCACTCAAAGGTGCTCAAGGGTTTACAAGTGTGCTTCCCGATATAGTTACTTTTGGTAAGGTAATCGGCGGAGGCATGCCTGTTGGTGCGTTTGGTGGAAGAGCAGATATCATGAATAAGCTTAGTCCTGATGGACCGATATATCAAGCAGGAACTCTTAGTGGAAATCCAGTTGCTATGCATGCTGGACTTGCATCTTTAGAGAAGATAGAGCAGAGTGAAAATCTTTATGTTGAGTTTGAAACAAAAACAAAACGACTTATGGAGGGCCTTAAAACTGCAGCAGATGAAAATGGCATAGCTCTTCAGGTAGATGCTAGAGGAAGTATGTTTGGCTTTTTCTTCAATGCAAGTGAGGTAAAAAACTTTGATGATGCACTAAAAAGTGATACAGATATGTTTGCAAAGTTTCATCAAGCTATGCTAGATGAGGGTTTTTACTTTGCTTGTAGTCAGTTTGAGACAGGATTTATCTGTACAGCTATCAGTGATGAGATGATTGAGGATTGTATAAGTGCTGCTCAAAAAGTTATGAGCGTTATAAAATGAGTGAAGAAGAAAAACCAAAATATAACAAGTTTATATCTGCTGCAGATGGACTCTCTTTAGGGATTTCAATAGTAGTTGCTGTCTTGATGGGCATAGGTGCTGGTATGCTTATGAAGGGTGCTTTAGGATATGACTGGCTACTTTGGGTAGGAGTTTTTTGGGGAGTAGCAGCAGCCATTTTAAATATCTATAAAGCTTATGAAAAACAAGTGAAATCATATGACGAATTTAAAGAGGGAGTGAGATACAAGAAGTACGAAAAACAGGATAAGGATGAAGAGTAAGATTTCACTTGTTTATATTGGGGCGAGTCTTTTTTTGATTTTTATCTCTTTGATTATGGGCGACTTGTGGCTAATAAATACGCAAGTTGCTTTTATCTGTTCTATGATAGTAGTTTTCTCCTCTTTTTTATCATATAAAGGCATGATAGAGAAGAGGCTTGAAAGCGAAGAGATTCCGCAAGAGAGAGACGAGTTTGATAAGATTGATGACAAGTACGGTTTATTTGATGAAGATATAGAAGAAAAAGAGCTAAGCAAAGAAGAGTTCGTTAAGCTCTATAAAGAAGAGAGAAAAAAAAGCTCAAGCATAAAACAGACTTTTTCAAATCTCTTTAAAAGTGGAAGAGGGGTCTTTAATCCATTTAGGCTTATTGCTTATGCTCTTCTTTGTGTTGCCATGTTGATGCTTATAAGAAATGATCTGTTCTCTGCTGTACCTTTTTTGGTCGGCATTACAGCGGTGCCAGTATCTAGTTTAGTATTAGGTTTCTTTTTGAGGGATTAGTCAAATATCATAGGAGAGTTTAAAATAGTACTGTTTTTATGAAACCTTATTATGGTATTACTTTTTAACGATATAGTTTCTAACTCTTTTTCATAATGACTATCTCTATTGTCTGATGTTATACAGATTGAAAATATTGGATATTTTTTATCATCATATTTTATATACTCACCAGTAATCAAAGATAATTTTGTGTTTATATATGTAGCTTGTGAGTAAGATTGATATATCTTCTCTAAAAGTTTTGAAAAACTGTCAATTTTTAGTTTGACTTCTGGAAAAGTTGGGTCAAACTCTTTTGTAAACTTTGCTTTAATCCTAGTGCTAGAGGCACTAATACACAGGTCTAACAGAGCATATATATTTACCGTATCACCGTGTTCATTTGTGTTGATAAATTTTCTTCCTGCTGTTTTATAGAGTTTTATACCTATCTCTTTTTCATCTTCATATCCAACGGTGATAGCATAAAATTTGTATGAACCATAAGTAGTATCTAGTATAGTTGTCTTAAATCCAAAAGAGTAACTAGCGTAGGTTTGCGTGAGTTCAAATATCTCTTTGGCATTAGTTTCGCCAAGTAGATATTGAGCTTCTTTGTTGAGTGTTTTTACTTTTCCTTCTTCATTGAATAGTATAAATGGATTGTAGTCATGCTCAATCCACGCTTCACTAAGGCTCATTCTAGCTCTCTATATAGTTTTTGAGTTTTCTTCCTACTTTAGGATGTTTTAGTTTTTTGATGGCAGAGCTCTCTATCTGACGGACTCTTTCTCTTGTTACATTGAGCTCTTTTCCGATCTCCTCAAGAGTCCTGTCGCTCTCATCAAACATAAGTCCAAATCTCATACGAATTACTGCTTTCTCTCTATCATTTAGCTGATCTAGTACATCATCTATCTGGTCTTTGAGGTCATTTTTAAGCATAAAGTACATAGGTGATACTGACTTTTTATCTTCCACAAAATCACCAAACTTCCCATCGTCTTCATTGCCTATTGGAGCTTCAAGACTGATAGGTTCTTTTGTGATTTTTATAACATTTTTGACCTTATCTACACTCAACCCTACTTCTTCAGCAATTGTATCTATATCTGGTTCTCTTCCCTCTTCTTGAAGGTGTTTGCGGATTATCTTGTTTATCCTGTTTATAGTCTCTATCATATGGATTGGGATACGGATAGTTCGTGCTTGGTCTGCAATGGCTCTTGAGATTGCTTGTCTTATCCACCATGTTGCATATGTAGAAAACTTGTAGCCTTTTTTGTACTCAAACTTATCTACAGCCTTCATAAGCCCTATATTGCCCTCTTGGATGAGATCAAGAAAAGGCAGACCTCTATTGGTATATCTTTTTGCTATAGATACAACTAGACGCAAGTTTGACTTCGCCATGCGAGTTTTTGACTCATCGGCTATTTTTTTACCACGCTTAATCTGCTCGATTATCTCTATTAGCACTTCAGGGTCAAGGTTAAAACTCTCTTTGCTGGCCTCTTTTGTTTGAAAAAGTTTTTTTATCTCTACATAAGTAGAAACCATTGTAGCTTCAGGAACAAGCGCTGTTATCTCTTCTTTGCTATAATTTATGATTTTCTCTAAAATTTTATTATGGTTTTCTTTTAGCATGTCGTTAAATAAAGGTAGTCTGTATTCGAGTCTTTTGAGCTCTTTATCGAACTCATCATCACTTTTAAGTGAAGTTTCCATAGACTTTACAAGCTCATTTATTAGTTTGCTTGTTGGACCAAGTTCAAGTAACATCTCTTTGAGGACTTTCTTTTTGAAAGCTACACTTATGTCGTATATAGCTTTTGATTCAGGGTTGTCCATCTCTTTTGGAACTTTTGCTATGGCTTTTAACCAATCTTTTTTTGCTTTTTCTAGTGCCTTAAAGCTGGTTATTACTTTTTCTGTTCTTTTGTTATCTCTTTTGCTTGATTTTTTTTCACTCTCTTCACTTCCATCACCACTCTCTTCGTCATCTTCAAAGTTTCTAAAAAGCTCTTTTACTCGACGCTCTCTGTTTATAAGGGCCTCTTTATAATCAAGAATAAAATCTATAATATAGGGGACTGAGCAAAAAGCATCGATGATAATATCTTCCCCAAACTCTATCTTTTTACTTATCTCAATCTCTTCTTCTTTGGTTAATAACGATATAAGCCCCATTTCTCTTAGGTACATTCTTACGGGACTATCACTTCTAGACCACTCAAGAAGTTCTTTTTCATTTGTTAAGTCAAACTCTTTTTCTAGTGCCTCATCTTGGAGTTTTTGTGCCTCTGAAGCTCTTTTTAAAGCCTCTTCTAGGTTTCTTTGTTTTGCAAGTTCTGCCGAAGATATGAGAGTAATTTTGTATTTATTTATCATAGCCATCATTTTTTTAATATTTGATACAGTCGGTTGTTTGGTAAAAAGGCTCATAACTTTCTCATAAGTTACATTTCCCTTCGCATTGCTTTTAAATAGCTCTTCTAAATTTGCATAAAGTTCTTTTGTTGACATAAAAGCCTGCTCCTAAGATTGTGTTTGCGAAAAAGGTGTATATTATACTGAGATTATTTTAAAAACTTATTAAGTATATGTTTATTTAATT
>CAYOWG010000054.1:0-7734 GCA_964407605.1 uncultured Sulfurospirillum sp.
ATCAGATATTTATAGACCTTGCTGGTGAGTCAGTTGAAGGGTATATGTTTACAGACTTTTTTGACTATACTGCTCCACCAACACAAAAATCAAAAGACTTTATTGCAGCCTATACTAAAGAAACTGGCAAGGCAGAGTTGAATTCGTTTACCGCTCTTGGTGCCGATACTTACTTCTTGCTGATAGATGCTATGAACAGATGTGCTGACCCAAGTGATAGTGTTTGTATCAACAAAGAGATAAAAGCAACACAAAACTTTGAGGGTGTTTCAGGGATTATCAACATTGATAAATCAGGAAATGCGATTCGTTCTGCTGTTATCAAAGTTATTAAAGATGGAAAAGCTGTATATAAAACAACGGTAAACCCATAATCTTCCAATTTTCTTCCCCCTACATGTAGGGGGAAGAATCCTATACATGTAACAATAAAAATTGTTATTTTTATGCGATTTTAAAGGCTTTTAATGGGTTTTACAGAATTTATGCAGCAGATGGTCAATGGCTTTAGTCTTGGCAGTATGTATGCTCTTATAGCGATAGGCTATACGATGGTTTATGGGGTTTTGCGTCTTATCAACTTTGCTCATGGTGACATCATGATGGCTGGAGCGTTTTTAGGTTTTTTTGGTATGGCAGTTCTAGGACTTCCTTTTGTTGCGACTGTCCTTTTGGCTATTACAGGAGCTTCAATACTTGGTATGCTTACAGATAAAGTAGCATATAAGCCGCTAAGAGATGCGCCTAAGATTTCACTTTTGATTACTGCCATTGGCATCAGTTTTTTCTTACAAAATATTTTTAATGTCTTTTTTGGAGGAACCCCAAGAGCTTTTCCAGTTCCTAGCTACATGGAAGAGCTTATACATATAGGTGGTTTCATCTTTCCTGTATCTGCTTTAATGGTTCCGGTTGTAACGCTACTTCTTTTACTTGCTATTTTGTGGGTTTTATACAGAACAAAGTACGGTATGGCTATAAGGGCACTTGCTTTTGATGTAAATACTGTAAATCTTATGGGTATTGATGCCAACAAAATTATCATGCTCGTTTTTGGTATGGGCTCAGCTCTTGCAGCAATAGGCGGTATCTTTTGGGTTATAAACTATCCTTCAGTTGAGCCTATGATGGGAGTTCTAATAGGGCTTAAAGCATTTGCGGCAGCCGTTGTTGGTGGTATCGGAAGTGTTGGTGGTGCGGTTATCGGTGGTTTTATCATCGGATTTACCGAAGTTGTTGTTGTAGCATTTTTCCCAGAACTTGGTGGATATAAAGATGCCTTTGCATTTTTACTTCTGATTTTGGTACTGCTTTTTAAGCCAACAGGCATACTAGGCTATGATTTTGATAAGAGTAGGTTTTAGTTATGAATTTAGTTATAAGAAAAGATCAATGGATAAACTTAGCGATAATCTCTACAGCCTTATGGTTTATATGGTTCGCTAGTACTGCTTTTGATGAATACACAGTAAGAGTTTTAAACAATATAGCAATTTTTATTATCCTAGCAGTTAGTTACAATCTTATCAACGGAGTAACTGGACAGTTCTCGCTAGAACCAAATGGCTTTGTGGCAATCGGTGCTTATGTAACAGCTCTTCTTTTGCTTGATGCAGATACAAAATCATTTCAATATGTCATAGAAGACCCTTATCCTTGGGTCTTGGCGATAAAGGCCAACTTTGCTTGGGCACTATTTTTCTCAGGACTGTTCTCAACTCTTGTTGCACTCGCCTTATCTTTTCCTGTTTTTAGGGTTAGGGGCGACTACCTAGCTATCGTTACACTTGGATTTGGTTTTATCATTAAGATACTAGCTATCAACAATCCAGAAGTAACAAATGGTTCACTAGGGCTTAATGACATTCCAGAACTCTCCAATCTGTATTGGACTGGCGGCATCGCTATATTTACCACACTTTTTATGCTCAATGTTGTGAACTCCAAACATGGTCGAGCCATGAAAGCCATCAGAGATGATGAGGATGCCGCGACTGCTATGGGGATAAACACTTTTAAGATTAAGATATTTGCATTTTGTACGAGTGCATTTTTTGAGGGAGTTGGAGGCGGACTTTTAGCAGCTCTTCTTACTACTATATCGCCAGATTTATTTACATTCTTCTTGACATTCCAGCTACTTATCATCATAGTTTTAGGCGGACTTGGAAGTATGACAGGAGCTATTTTAGGGACTATTTTGGTCATCGGCGGCATGGAAGTCATGAGGTTCTTGGATGAGCCTATAAGCTTTTTTGGACTCTATGAGACTCCTGCGATGCCTGGCATGAGGATGCTGGTGTTTTCCATCATACTTATACTTGTTATGCTTTTTGCGAGAGAGGGAATCATGGGCAAAAAAGAGTTAACAGACCTCTTTAAGAAAAAGGGTAAGAAATGATACTCAAAGTCAAAAACATAACTAAAAAATTTGGCGGAGTAACCGCGATAAAAGATACTTCTTTTACGGTGGAGAAAAAAGAGATTTATGGACTTATAGGACCAAATGGAGCTGGAAAAACAACGATGTTTAACATCATAACAGGCAATTATAAAGCCAATGAAGGCGAAGTTATATTTGAAGACAAACTTTTAAATGGTCTAAAACCATACAAGATAGTAAGATCTGGAATCGCAAGGACATTTCAAAATATCCGCCTTTTTAAAACTATGAGTGTTATGGACAATGTGCTTATAGGTTTTGACTATCAAGCAAAATACGGATACCTAGAATCAGCATTTAGACTACCTCGCTTTTTTAAGCAAGAAAAGAGAATCAAAAAAAGAGCGATGGATATTTTAGACTATTTTGGTATCGCAGAAATATCACAAAGCCTAGCTACAGATTTGAGCTATGGGCAACAAAGAAAAGTGGAAATTGCCAGAGCACTTGCAACTAACCCAAGAATACTTCTTTTAGATGAACCAGCAGCTGGCATGAATCCAGCTGAAACTAAAGAGCTTGGAGAGTTGATAAGAAATGCAAGAGATGATTTTGATTTAACAGTCTTGCTTATAGAACACGACATGAAGTTTGTTAATCAGCTTTGTGATAAAGTTTTGGTTTTAGATTATGGAAAAACGATCTTCGAGGGAAAACCAGCAGACGCAATCCAAGACAAAGAAGTTATATCTGCATATTTGGGAGATTTTAGTCATGATTAGAGTAAAAGATTTACATGTATATTATGGCTTGATTGAGGCTATAAAAGGCATAAGCTTTGAGGTGCAACAAGGCAGTATAGTCTCGCTCATTGGCTCAAATGGTGCAGGAAAGACTTCAACATTAGCAGCACTTTTGAACAGCGTAAAAAAGAGTGGTGAAATCAATTTTTCTGGTTTCAACACAATAAATCATAAAACTCACAAACTTGTTCAGATGGGCTTATCCCTTGTCCCTGAAGGTAGAAGAATCTTTATAAACCTAAGCGTAGAAGAGAACCTACGAATGGGTGCATTTAATAATGATGAGAATTATGAACGCCTAAAGAGTGCTATGTATGAACTTTTCCCTAGAATAAAAAACAAAAGACACCAGATAGCAGGAACTCTTAGTGGTGGAGAGCAGCAGATGCTTGCAATTAGTCGAGCCTTGATGAGTGAGCCAAAGCTTCTTATGCTTGATGAACCTAGTCTTGGGCTTGCTCCAAAGATAGTTGGAGAAGTTTTCGAAATTATTACAAGGCTCAAAGAAGAAGGAATTACAGTTCTTCTTGTAGAGCAAAATGCTTTTGCAGCTCTTAGAATCTCTGATTATGCCTATGTACTCGAAAATGGTAAAATAGTTATGGACGGCATAGCCAAAGATATGATAGGCAACGACGAAATCCGCAAAAAATACCTTGGTGGTTAGATATTGCAATTTTAGTTAAGGGCATCTGTTATAAGTTAAATCCGTCTTTTACTATATTGTCTTAATTTATTAGTTAAAATATTATCTTGTTCAGTCAAGGTATCCTTAATTTTTCTTTTATTGTTTCTTCATTTAAAGTATTTAGAAGATATTTAATATATTAGGTTAATATATTTTTAGTTTTTTATTATTAAAGGGGTTTTGTGGAGTCTTTTCTAAAAGGTCTTCTTTCTATGAAGATGGTGGTTTTTCTTATGTTCATTTTTGCATTGGCAAGCGGAGTTGCGACATTTATAGAAAATGATTTTGGCGTACCAGGCAGCTGGGCAGTTGTTTACAATACACTTTGGTTTGAGTTACTACAAGTCGCATTAGGTATCTTACTTATCTATAACATGTACAAGTATAAAGTTTTTCAAAAGAAAAAACTTCCTGCGTTGATGTTTCATCTAGGTTTTATTGTTATTTTAATTGGAGCAGGAATTACTAGGTATGTAGGCTATGAGGGTGTGCTACACATAAGAGAAGGAAAAACAGAAAATAGAGTTGTCTCTTCAGATTCTTTTGTCATTGCTAGTGCAACAAAGGATGGTAATACATACAGTGTAAGCAAAAAAAAGACTTTTGCGACAATAGGCTCTAATGATTTTACTATGAACCTAGATGTAGCTGGGGAGAATGCTAAAATCAAATTTAAAGAGTTCGTTCCAAACGCAACAACAGAGGTTGTAGATTCCCCTGATGGACAACCTATCGTATCTATGATGGTTAGTGCTAAAGGAGAAACAAAGCATGTTCTACTGAAGAGCAATGAACACTATGCTGATTTGCCAGTTTATTTTGCTTTCAATACAAGTCCCGTTATAAAAAATAGCCCCTATGTAAGAATTGGCATAAAAGACGGTAAGTTCTATTTTGTATCTGACAAAGAAGTGGGCTGGTTTAAAATGATTGAAAATACGCGTGGTGTTTTTGAAGCAAATACAGAGCATGAATTTACTACTGGAAAACTTTATACTCTTGGTGAAATAAACTTTGCTCCAAAGTTTATCGGTTTAAATGGTAAAGAAAAAATCGTTACAAGCCAAAAAAAGCCCCAAGAAGGAGCCAGAAGTCTCTCAGCACTTATAGTTGATGTTACTTTTATGGGCGAAACCAAAGAAGTAGCAATGTACGGTCTAGGGAAAGGTGCTAAAGGTTTCACTAAACTAGTAAACATTGCAGGTGTTGACTTTAATCTTGAGTTTGGCTCTCACATATTTGAACTTCCATTCTATGTCAAACTAAACGACTTTCAACTAGATAGATTTCCAGGTTCAAACTCACCAATGTCATATGCAAGTGAGATAGAAGTGATAGATAAGATTAATGGAGTGAATTTTCCTTATAGGGTGTATATGAATAATGTTTTAGATTATGAAGGCTTTAGATTTTTTCAAAGCTCTTACGACATGGACGAGATGGGTACAATCTTATCAGTCAATAGCGACCCAGGAAAGTGGCCTACTTATATAGGATATATGATACTTAGTTTTGGCTTATTGTTTAATCTTTTAAATCCAAAAAGCCGTTTTAGAAAACTAGCATCACTAATCCAACGCGATATGGATAAAGCAAAATCAGTCCTATTAGCCTGTATTATGACGCTTGCACTTACGCAAGCGGGAGAGCTTCAAGCAGATGAAAATGCCTTTAAGCATATACAAAAATATGACAAAGAGCATGCTGATAAGTTTGGTAGAATCATAGTTCAAGGTCAAGACGGAAGAATGAAGCCTATTGATACAATCTCGGCAGAGGTGCTAAATAAAGTTTACCGAAGTTCTAACTATCGAGGATTAACTGGAAATCAAGTATTGCTCAGCATGATGGCAAGCCCAGATGAGTGGCAAGTTCAACCTATGATTCATGTTTTTCACCCAGAACTAAAAGAAGTACTAGGAATGGAACCGCATGAAAAAAAGGCGACATTTAATGACTTTTTTGAAAAAGATGGCATAAGTACATACAAGCTACAAATGTATGCTGAAGAGGCAAATCGCAAAAAACCTGCTCTAAGAACCAAATTTGATAAAGATGTTATCAAAGTAGATGAGAGAGTCAATATCGTTTATTATGTATATACAGGTGAAATTTTTAGAATGATACCAAAGATAGGTGATCTAAACAATAAATGGTATAGTCCAAAGGCTGCAATATCCCTCTTTAATGACAGCGAAAGTGACTATGTCCGCTCAATGCTAGTAGAATACTTTACTGCACTATCAAAAGGTGTGCAAACAGGAGAATGGAGCAATGCAGACCATGCAGTTCAAAAGATAATATCCTATCAAGAGCAGCATGCTTCAGATATAATTCCAAGTCCAAGTCGTCTTAGTGCGGAGATATTTTTTAACAGAGCTGAGATATTTCAAAATCTTACACCATTTTATCTTTTAAGTGGTTTACTACTACTTGTCTTCATATTTGCAAAAATGCTAAGACCAACAATATCTCTTACTCTTGTAACAAAAATAGTATTTGTTTTGGTTTCAATAGGCTTTATAGCACATACATTTGGTCTAGGTTTAAGATGGTATATAGCTGGTCATGCTCCATGGACGAACGGATATGAAACTATGATATATATCGCTTGGTCACTTGCACTTGCAGGACTATTTTTCTCAAAACAATCGATAGTTTCGTTGGCACTTACAACAATACTAGCTGGTGTAACACTTTTTGTTGCACATCTTAGTTGGTTGGATCCACAAATAACAACTTTGATACCTGTTCTTGACTCATATTGGCTCAATATTCATGTCTCAGTTATAACTTCTAGTTATGGCTTCTTTGCATTGAGTTCGCTACTTGGATTTTTTACTCTAATGCTATTTATTATCAAGAAAAAAGACCCAAAGCATGTTAGAAATATAGAACTAGACCGCAATATAGTAGAAGCTACAAGGATCAATGAGATGTCTATGATACTTGGACTTAGTCTCTTTACGGTAGGAAATTTTCTTGGTGGAGTATGGGCAAATGAGTCTTGGGGTAGATACTGGGGCTGGGATCCAAAAGAAACATGGTCCTTAGTGACTATTTTGGTTTACGCAGCTATTGTTCATTTTAGATTTATAAAAAACTTAAATACTCAATTTGTCTTTGCAGTAGCATCTGCAATAGCTTTTTCTACTGTTATTATGACCTATTTTGGTGTAAACTTTTATCTTTCAGGATTGCACTCTTATGCATCAGGGGATCCTGTTCCTATTCCTACATTTGTTTATTATGCTCTTTCAATCATGTTTGTTATTATTGCACTAGCATGGAGAAACAGAAAACTTTCTGGTAAGTTATAGTAACCATCTAAGGGGCTTTTTAAGTCCCTTAGATATAATAGGCACTAAAGGATAACTATGGAATCAAAAGGTCTCTTAGTAGCTTTAGTAGTAGCTTTGGTTGTAATTATTATTTTAGTTCTGGTTGTTGTACTTTCATCTGCGAGTAGTAAAAAAACTAAAATTCTAAAAAAGAAGAGTTTATCAAAAGAGAAGAAATACACCATAGAAGATATGGTAGATTTAGCTGCAAATAGAAATTCCACAAAAAACGACTTAACAAATGCAGTCTTGAAAGTATCAAAAGAGTTTATATTTCCAAAAAAAGTTAAAGGCAAATTACCAAAAGGTATAAAAGTTTATCTAAATTTTATACTTCTTGTGGCGAGCCATAAAAAATCAGATGCAAAACTTATAGCTTTTATGAGCACGACCCTCAAAGAGGCAAACAAAGAGTACTCAAAAGAGATTGATATATATGAAAATGAAGGGTTAAGACAAAGAGCAAATCGAATATAAAAAAAGTGGTGTCCTGTGTTGGATTCGAACCAACGGCCACCT
>CAYOWG010000055.1:0-7572 GCA_964407605.1 uncultured Sulfurospirillum sp.
GAGCATTTCTAAAAACTAGTGCAAGTCGCTATTTAAAACAACTTCTCTTTGGCTTCTAAGAGCTATAATCATTCCATTTGTGCTATTTTGCCTAAAATGGACTCCATTTAGATTTGCAAAGTCCAAGCCTTTTAGAAACTGTATCTCTTCGCTAGCTTTACATGTAAACTCTGGATTTACTTCTGTGATTTTTGCTATCTGAAGTGGGCTTATACCTATCTTCGTGCCTTCAAGTATAGCAACTCCAGCATCAACGATACATCCATCGCCCAAAGGTATGCCTGTAACCGAGTTTGCTCCAAGAAGAGTGTTCTTGCCTATACTTACAGGATTTCCATCAGTTCCACTAAGAACTCCAAGTATGCTAGCTCCTCCTCCAACATCACTTCCATTGCCTACTATAGCAGAAGAGCTTATACGCCCCTCAACCATAACGGCTCCAGTAGTTCCAGCGTTAAAGTTGATATAGCTAGCTCCTGGCATAACAGTAGTTCCTGCACTTAGTTGAGCTCCCATACGAACCTTGCTTGAATCTAGTATGCGGGTGTTATCAGCAGGAATAATGTGAGATAAAAATCTAGGAAACTTATCTACTGATTCTATGATTGGGTATGTGCCTTGAAGCTTCATCTCTATCTCGTTTAGTCTTAGCCAGTCAAGCTCTATAGGAACTCCCATAGACCATGCTACATTCTCTAAAACACCAAATGCTCCATTGAGATTTAGGCTTCTTAGGGCTGCTTTTCCAGAGGAAAGTGCATAGAGCTTTAGATATACAGACTCAACACTTTTTGGACTCTCATCATCAAAGATAAAAACCAATCTATAATTATCTCTAAGCTTATCAGATTTTCTAATCCAATGTAGCATATTGATAACTTGAACATTTTTGTGTGCATCGCCAGAAGCCTCTTGCAAAAATGGAGCAAAAGCTTTGAACGCATTTTTAACAAACTTCTTTGTAACATCGCAGACAAACTCACTGCAGTCAAAATCTACTTTTACGCCACTTTTCTCAAGTGCCATAACAAAAACTGCAGCACTTTCAAAGTTTTCTTCCCAGTTAACTATCGGGAAGTTTGCTTGTAAGATTTTACTGTTATCAAGCTGACCTCGGTCAACTCTTGCTATGCCAAAACCTATAGGTTTTCTGTAACCTTTTGCTGATTCAATCTTTTTTACAAGAGTTTTAAACTCTTCAATATTTTTTATATCTTTCATTATAATCCTACATCAATTATTATTTGTTTCTCTAAAACTTAGAGCTAATTAACAACCACAACCACCGCTCTTCTTGCCGCCTGCAGCACTTGCCCTAGTAGCAGCAGCTCCAGTAGAACATGCACTCACTCCAGCAGGAGTAGTTGGTTGAATTCCTTCGTTGTTTGCTCTGCCCTCTTTATTTACTTTTTCTATCTCTATCCAAAGTTTTTTAGCAGACTCTTGATATCTTTTTGCAGTTTCACTCTCTGGCTTAAAAAGAACAACTGGTTTTCCAGAATCTCCACCCTCTCTGACTGCTGGTTCGATTGGAATCTCTCCAATGACTTGAGTATTAAACTTTTTTGCCAATGGAGCAGTTGTACCTTTGCCAAATATATCATACTCTTTGTTTGTATCAGGACAGATAAATCCACTCATATTTTCCATAATTCCACCGATTGGTATATGGAGCTTTTCAAACATATCTAAACTTCTCTCAGTATCATCAAGTGCAACTTGTTGAGGTGTTGTAACACAAACACCAATCGTCACAGGCACGCTTTGAGCCAAAGTCAGCTGTGCATCTCCAGTCCCTGGTGGCATATCGATAAAAAGAACATCCAAATCACTCCAAAGTATATCACGAAGAAGTTGCTCAATCGCTTTCATGATCATAGCACCCCTCCAGATAAGAGACTGGCCATCTTCCATCAAACTTCCCATACTCATCATCTCAATACCATGAGCTAAGATAGGCTTGACTTTTTGTCCAACTATCTCAGGACTTTTTCCAACAATACCCAACATACGAGGTACATTTGGACCATATATATCCGCGTCAAGTAGTCCAACTTTTTTGCCTTGAGAAGCAAGAGCGAGGGCTAAGTTTACAGTTGTAGTTGTCTTTCCAACTCCACCTTTTCCGCTGCTAACCATCACAAAGCTCTCCACATGTGGAATCATATTTTTGCCACTTTGTGTATTACTTTTTTCAGTCGGTGCTTTTGGCTGTTTTATTGCTACATCTACTCTACTAGCTCCATTTTGAGCTAAAACTGCTTCTATATTTGCCTTGAGTTCAGCTCCTATCTCTGGATTTGCTGAGAGTATATCTACTTCAACAAAAACATTAGAATCACTAACTTCTACATCTTTCACAAAACCAAAAGTTACTATATCCTTTTCAAAACCTGGGTATTTTACACCCTTTAACGCTTCAAGAACGCTATCTTTATTTAACATTTTTATTACCTTTTATCGTAATTAGATAGTGAATTTAACACAAAAAAGATAAAAAAAAGCTTTGATAGTGTATAATATTGTAACACTCAAGGAAAAAGGACTAAAATTGCCCGATTTATCTCTTGTTATGTTGGGAGCAGGGAAATCATCTAGGTTTAAGTTATCTTCCAAAAAGCAGTGGCTCAGGACTGAGCATACGCCACTATGGCTTTATGCTACTAGAAACATAATCAAAAATCGTACCTTTGCTAAGGTCATTATAGTTTGCTCTCAAGATGAGATAGAGTATATGAAACTTTTTTCTAGTGAGTTTACTTATGTTGTAGGTGGTAGCACCAGACAAGAGTCACTCAAAAATGCCCTTGTACATGTAGAGACAAAAAGTGTACTTGTAAGCGATGTTGCTAGAGTTTGTGTCCCTCAAGATATGCTTCAAAGAATTTTTGATAAGCTTGACAAAGCAGACATAGTTGTTCCCTATCTTGCAGTCCATGACACAGTCGTGTATAAAGAAAAAACTATAGATAGAGATGAAGTCAAACTCATACAGACTCCACAACTCTCTAAAACTGACTCTTTAAAAAATGCCCTTCTACATGTAGAGGATTTTACAGATGATAGTAGTGCCATCAAAGCTAATGGTGGAAAAGTAAAGTATGTTCTTGGTGATACAAAAGCCAACAAGCTAACCTCACTCGAAGACCTTGAGACTCTCTCTTGCCTCAAAAGTCCTTCAAGAGATATATTTGTAGGTCATGGCTATGATGTTCATCAGTTTGAAGTTGGCAAAAAAATGTTTCTTTGCGGTGTAGAGATAGAGGACAAAAGAGGCTTTAAGGCACACTCAGATGGAGATATAGCCTTGCATGCACTTATAGATGCACTTCTAGGGGCTAGTGGGGCTGGGGATATTGGAGAGCTTTTTCCTGATAATGACCCAAAACACAAAGGGGCAGACTCTAAAGTACTACTTCAAAAAGTTGTGACATTCTTACATGGCATTGGATTTGAAATCGTAAACTGTGATATAACCATCATGGCTGAGTCTCCAAAACTCTCATCATATAAAAATATAATGAGAAAAATAGTAGCAGATATCTTACATGTAGAGCCTCTACATGTAAACATAAAAGCAACAACAACGGAGAAGCTAGGCTTTATCGGAAGAGAGGAAGGGGTCGCCGCTAGTGCTACTGCTTTGTTAAAATATTGTAATTGGAAGTAATTGATGAAAATATTGATAGTTGAAAATGAAATTTATCTAGCACAAAGCATTGTATCTAAGCTAACGCAGATTGGGTATCACTGTGATATTGCAGCCTCAATCAAAGATGCAGTAAAAGATGTAAAGTATGATGCTGTTTTACTCTCTACAAATATATCTGGGCAAAACTTTTATCCAGTTATTGAAAAACATAAATCCTCTATCATCATACTGATGATATCCTATATCAGCAATGATACGGTCTCAAACCCTATCAAAGCTGGAGCGAATGACTATGTTCAAAAGCCTTTTATGATAGAAGAATTAATAAGAAAACTTGAGCACCTTAAGGATTTTAAAACTCTCAAAAAAGAGAACAATACTTACAAAGGGTATGTTGATAACCTCTTTGAAAGCTCAGAACTGCAGCCTATGAATATAAAAACAAAACTTCCAGTTCTTATAAAAACAAGTTTTCAAAAGTATGCTGATGCAGTGGCTTTTAACTATAGCACTCAAATAGGCGAACCTTTTACATTTATCTCACTAACATGTAGTAACGCTATTGATAAAATAATAAAAACTCCCTATAATGAACTTTTATATCTCATAAACCTGCAGAGTATGAAAAAAAGCGATAAAATAAAAGTTTTAAATCTCATCAGAGATAGAAGAGCAATCGTATCTTCAACTGAGACAGACGAAAATCAAAATTTTATCCCTGAGTTTGAGATAAAGACAGACAGAAGAACATTTGATAGAGGAGATATACTAAGTATTGATGATTATGTCAAATATATAATACTGAATTTTCAAAGCAAATTCCCAGATACTGAACTATCAAAAAAACTAGGTATTTCAAGAAAAAGCCTCTGGGAGAAAAGAAAGAAATATGGTATTCAAAAAAAGAAGTAATAAGATGAAACTATTTATAGACAAACAAGCCCTATCAACTCTATCTTTCATAAAAGAAGGACTACTCCTGCCTGCAGATAAGTTGATGAGTCAAAAAGAGGCAAAAGAGGTAGATAAGACGGGGCTTTATAAGAGCGTTCCTTTTCCTTTTCCTTTTATACTAGCTCCTATAGGCGAAGAAAATGTAGCTGTACTAAAAAGTATTAAAAAAGGCGAGAAACTTGATTTGATTGTGGATGGTAAGACTAGAGGACATATCATTGTTGATGAGGTCTTTAAGATAGATAAGAAGAAAAGAATAGAGCAGATTTTTGGGACTTGTGACACCTCCAACCCTGAAATAAAACTGTTCTTAAAGCGACTTGGCGACTATGCAGTGTGCGGAGAGTATGAACTTGATTTTGATGATATAAAAAACATAAAAAAAACTATAAAAGAAGCAAAAGAGAGAATCAATCCTAAAACTATAGCTTCGGTCATGATGAGTGCAAGCCCTTTTCATAGAGCACATGAAAGACTTATAAGAATAACTCTTGAAAAAAGCGACCTTCTTATAATTTTTCTACTAAAGCCATACAAAGAGGACTTAATATCTTACAATTTAAGATATAAAACTCTTCGCTACTTTGTAGATAACTACCTTCCAAAAAGCAGGGTCATAATAATACCATTTGAAAATACCTATATATTTGCAGGCTACAACAATGCTGTTCTCGATAGTATTTGTGCTCAGAACCTTGGCTGTGACAGGCTTGTTCTTGGACAAAATCATAGTGGCATAGGTATGTATTATGACAAGAATGAAATGAAATCTTTACTAGATAAATATGAAACCCCTGGTATAAAAGTAGATATCATTACTGAGTTTGTATATTGCAACGAGTGTAGTACTCTAGTAAGTAAAAACACCTGTCCTCATGGACAACATCATCACATCAAGTACAACTCTGAGTCTCTAATGGAGATTTTAAAAGCTGGGATTTTACCTCCAGAGGTATTGGTAAGAAAAGATATATCAGCAATACTCCTTAGTGAAATGTTGCCAAATAGGTTTAAAAACATACAAAATATATATGATAGTCTCTTTCCGACTTCTGGTCTTTTAGAGTCATACGATGAAAAAGATTTTTATCTTCAGATGATGAATTTGCATCAAACTACTTCGTTAACATAAAAAAGGAATAAGGTGAGAAAACTATTTTTAACATTTTTTTATAGTGGATTATCTCCATGGGCTCCAGGTACTGCTGGAAGTATAGCTGCAGCAATTGTTGGGATTTTACTTCTTCAATATATACCAGCAGATACTTTTTTTCTTATTACGGTTCTTATTACTGTTGTAGCAATAAAGCAAATAAATATTCATGAAAAAGAGAGTGGCACTCATGATGATGAAAGTATAGTTATCGATGAAGTAGTTGGCTTATGGCTGGCTTTTTCCATAGCCTCAGAACACTGGTTTCAATTTATATTATGTTTTATATTTTTCAGGATATTTGATATATGGAAGCCTTCTTTTATTGGAAGAATCGATAGAGATGTAAAAGGTGGCTTAGGGGTTGTGGGTGATGACCTACTAGCTGGTTTAGTCGCTGGGATATGCAGTGCTGCAACTTGGCAGGCTATACAGATGTATTTTTAAAAGGAATAACATGGCAAAAAACAATAGAACAAAAATGGTAGATACAATTATAGATTTTATCATCATTATCGGTGTCAGTATGACTATATTTTTCGGTGCTGGATTACTAGGAGCTCCTATTTGGCTTCAGCTTCTTTTAGTAGCTCTATGGGGTGGATACACAGGGTATAAACCAAAGATAGTAAGAAAACCTTTTAGCTTTATGTATAGAGACGATGAAAAAGACAAGTAAATATGCATAGGAAACTTCTCTTAGTTCTCTTGCTTATCTCTTCACTTAGTGCATCTTCGCTGAAAGTAGCAGTTGCTTCTAATGTTCGTTTTGCACTTGAAGAGATTGCGGCAGCCTATGAGAAAAAAGCTAGAGTAAAAATCATACCTATCGTCTCATCTTCAGGAAAACTAACAGCTCAGATAGAGCATGGTGCCAAGTTTGATCTATTTTTATCTGCAAATATGAAGTATCCTGAATATCTATACGCAAAACAACTAGCAAAGACAGAACCTAAAATATATGCTTATGGAAGTCTAGTTCTTTGGAGTACCAATAAAAAAGTAGATATAAATTTGAAAGCTTTAAAGGATGATGTTGTTAGAAAAATAGCAATCCCAAATCCCAAATTAGCTCCTTATGGCGTGGAGGCTTTAAAGGTTTTAGAAAAGCATAATTTAAAAGATGAAGTCTTCACTAAGATAGTCTGGGGAGAGAGCATATCTCAAACAACCAAATACATCTATTCCCGTGCAGCAGATATAGGCATAACTGCAAAGTCAGTAGTTTTATCGCCAAGACTAGAGGGGGTAGGCAGATGGATAGAGCTTGATGAGAGAGACTACCAGCCTATAGAACAAGGCATAGTGTTACTAAAATATGGATATGAAAACAACAAAAAACTATCTGAAGATTTCTACAATTTTATATTTTCAAATGAAGGTAAAAAAATACTCAAAAGATATGGCTACAAGATAAATGAATAGACTAAAAGGCAATATAGTAGAGATAGAGTCTTGTGATGGCATATCTCTTGTCGCTGTCCAAACAACTGTCTCACTCTTTAGCACAGTCCTATTAGACACTCCTGAAAGCTGTCACTACCTCAAACTTCATAGCGATATAACCGTAGCTTTTAAGGAGACCGAGGTTGCCATAGCCTTAACAAATCTTGGAGATATAAGTATGGCAAATCAGATTAAGTGTACAATCAAGTCGATGAAAGTTGGCAAGATACTAACGCAAATCGAGCTTACATGTAAAGGCAAAAAAATAGTCTCTATCATCACTACGCGCTCTTCTTTAAGGCTTGGACTTAAAGAAAAAAAAGAGGTAATTGCTCTCATAAAAGCAAATGAAATCTCTCTCATGGAG
>CAYOWG010000056.1:0-7467 GCA_964407605.1 uncultured Sulfurospirillum sp.
AGTGACTTTATAAGCTCTACTTAATAAAATACTCTTATTGTCCTATTTAAATGTTACAAATATTCTCAAATTGTTATTTTTTACTTCTATTTAATGAAATGTTATATTTATTTAAAAACATTATGTATAATAATAATGAATATTTATTCATTATTATGGTATGATTGTCAAATAGGTTTTTCATAAGATTTTTCTTTTGGGAGTTTTATGGGAAGCCTAATGAAAAAAACAGGAAAAACCGCATGGAACAAGCAAAACTGTATCAACAGATTTCCTCTAGACTTGGTGAACTTGAAAAGTATGCACCAATAAATGAGGATAAAACAATAGCCGAAGTTATGAGCAAGAAAGGCATAAGTCGCCGTGACTTTATGAAATGGGCAGCAGCCATGACAGCTACGTTGTCTTTACCCGCTTCTTTTACCCCACTTATGGCAAAAGCAGCTGAATTAACTGATCGTTTACCAGTTATATGGTTACATATGGCTGAGTGTACTGGCTGTAGTGAAGGCCTACTTAGGATAGATGAACCAAGTATTGATTCTTTGATTTTTGATCATATCTCACTAGAGTATCATGAGACGCTCATGGTAGCGTCTGGATGGCAAGCAAAAGATATTTTTTATGACTCTATGAAGAGGCACAAAGGTAAATATATCCTTATGGTTGAAGGTGGAATTCCTGATGGAGATAGTGACTTTTATCTTACTATTGGTGCACATGGTCCTACGGGAAGAGAGAATGCATATAAGGCTGCAAAAGATGCTGCGGTAATTTTTGCAATAGGGACATGTTCTGCTTTTGGTGGCATACAAGCTGCCTCTCCAAATCCAACAAATGCTCAACCAATGAGTAAGATAACAAATAAAACGGTTGTAAATGTACCAGGCTGTCCTCCAAGTGAGAAAAATATAGTTGGAAGCATACTATATCATATTCTTTTTGGTGGACTTCCAGCACTTGATGCAGTCAATCGTCCAAAGTGGGCTTATGGGCTTAGAATTCATGACCTTTGTGAGAGAAGAGGAAGGTTTGATGCAGGTGAGTTCGTTGAAGAGTTTGGTGACGCAGGTGCTAAAAAAGGTTTTTGCCTTTATAAGGTAGGCTGTAAAGGACCATTTACATTTAATAACTGTGGCAAAGATAGGTTCAATCAAGGAACTTCTTGGCCAATTCAAGCTGGTCACGGTTGTATTGGCTGTAGTGAGCCAAATTTCTGGGATACCATGGGTCCATTTTTAGAGCCTGTTGGAGACAAAGCATTCAATACGGTATTTGGCATAGGTGCAGATAAGACATCCGACATGGTTGGAATTGCGCTTCTAGGTGCAACAGCAGTAGGTATAGCAGCTCATGCAGCTATAGCAGCATTTAAGCGAAAAGATAATTCAGATAAAGAAGGAGTAAGCAAATGAGCCAGAGAATAGTAGTCGACCCAATAACTAGGATAGAGGGACACTTAAGAATCGAAGTCGTTGTTGATGACAATAATGTGGTTACAGAAGCTTATTCATGTTCAACTCTGTGGAGAGGATTAGAAAATGTAGTAAAAGGAAGAGATCCTAGAGATGCTGGTTTCTTTATTGGAAGAATTTGTGGAGTATGTACATACACTCATTATAAAGCAGGTATAGAAGCGGTTGAAGATGCACTTGGAATTGAACCTCCTTTAAATGCAAAACTAACAAGAACTCTTATGAATTTAGCTATTTTTATACATGACCATGTCGTTCATTTTTATCATCTTCATGGTCTTGATTGGGCTGATGTGGTTTCTGCTCTAAGTGCCGACCCTAAAAAAGCTAGTAAGGAAGCATTTGAGTATATTGATACACCTATGTATGCAGGAGCAGATGAGCTTAAAGCTGTTCAAACTAGAGTAGCTGAGTTTGTAAAAAGAGGACATCTTGGACCATTTGCCAATGCATACTGGGGACACCCTGCATATAAGCTAACACCTGAACAAAATTTAATAATACTTTCTCATTATCTTAAAGCACTAGAGTATCAAAGAATTGCCGCTCAAATGATGGCAATATTTGGAGGAAAAAATCCCCACCCTCAAAGTTTATCGGTTGGTGGCGTTACATGTATCATGGATTTACAAAGTCCTACTAGAATGGGGCAGTTTTTATTTAAATTTAAAGAGATGAAGTCGTTTATAGATAACTGCTATTATCCTGATTTAGTTATGGCTAGTAAGATGTATGCTGGAGAGCCTAGCGCTATTGGCGGACTTGGCACAGCCAATCTTTATACAAATAAAGGGCTACAAATAAACCGAACTGAATATATGTTTAATGGTGGCATTATGTATGCTGGGGATGTTATGAACTTGATAACTGGTAAAGAGTTTAAAATTCATGAGATAGATGAAGATATGATAACCGAAGAAGCTACTCATGCTTGGTATAAAGATGATGAGCCATTGCATCCATATGACGGAAAAACAAACCCAAATTATACGGGATTTAAAGATGAGGATACTCTTAACGGCAAAGGAGAGATGGTTTCAACAAAAGTTTTACATGAAGATGGAAAATATTCTTGGATAAAAGCACCTCGCTACGATGGCAAGCCTTTTCAAGTTGGTTCTTTTTCAAACATAATAATTAACTATGCTCAAGGAAATCCAAGAGTAGTTAAGAATGTTGATCAGTTTCTAAAAGATACTGGGCTTCCTATCACTGCTATTGCTTCAACTCTCGGAAGAACAGCTTGCCGTATGCTTGAGGCAAAAATCATAGCTGAGAATGGGCTAGAAGCATTTAATGCCTTAGTTGAGAACCTAAAAGCAGATGACGCTACTTTCACAAGCTATAAGATTGATAAAAATAAAGAGTATAAGGGTCGCTATATAGCTCAAGCTCCTAGAGGCGCACTAAGCCATTGGGTTAGGATTAAAGGTGGAGTTATTGAGAATTATCAAGCAGTTGTTCCTTCGACTTGGAATGCAAGTCCAAAAGATGCAAACGGAGTAAGAGGACCATATGAAGAGAGTTTAATAGGTTTAAAAATATATGATTTAACTCAGCCACTAGAAATTATAAGAGTAATTCATTCATTTGATCCTTGTATAGCTTGTGCTGTACATGTAATGGACACAAAAGGCAATGAGATGGGTTCTTATAAGATTAGTCACAGTTGAATAAGTTACTAAAAAGGAGTACTAGATGTTAAATAGAAAAACCAAATATGAATTTTCTGCTGGAACAAGAGTAACACATTGGGTCAGGGCCATATCAATAGTAGTTTTGACTTTTACAGGCCTATATATCGCTTCTCCATTTATCTCTCCAGAAGTTTCGGATGAACCAGTTCTGTTTTTAAATGCAGAGTTTAGAATGTGGCACCAAATAGCAGGTTTTTTGCTAATCGCTGTTACTATATATAAATCGTATCTATTTCTTATTGATGATATAAGCTTAAAAGAGAGAATTTCTATAAAAGACTTTTTTAGCCCTAGCGTATGGTTTGCCCAGATTAAATACTATATTTTTATAGGCGAGCACCCAAAACTAAGAGGTGTTTATAATCCAGTTCAGTTTACTGCGTATATCGGTCTGTATTTTCTGATATTTCTTATATGTCTTACTGGTCTTATTATGTATGCGCACAATTACAGTGCAGGATTAGGAGCACTTATAGCACCTATTATGGCACCATTGGAGTATTGGATGGGTGGGACAAGTATGGTTAGAGCACTTCATAATGTAGCTATGTGGGGCATACTTATCTTTATCCCTGTTCATATTTATATGGCTATCTTCAATTCAATTATGGGCAAAGAAGGCTCAATTGATTCGATTATAAGCGGGTATAAATTTGAAAAAAAACATTAGAGAGCTAATATGAAGATATTGGTTCTTGGCATTGGAAATATAGTGTGTGCCGACGAAGGAGTTGGCGTGCACTTGTGCCGCATGATTGAAAGGAACTACAGATTCACCTCAGATGAGCATTCGTTAGATTTTATTGATGGCGGAACTTTAGCTCAAAGACTTATCCCTATAATCTCCCAGTATGAATATATGATAATGTTTGATTGTGTTGATACTAACGATGGCGATATAGGAGATGTTTACTTTTTTGATTTTGAAAATGTTCCAAACTTCATATCTTGGCAGGGAAGTGCTCACGAAGTTGAGATGCTTCAAACTCTTCTTATGATGGATATGGTAGGGGATAGACCAAAAACAAAAATAATCGGTATAATACCAGAGGTGATTTCAGATACCACTCTCCAGATGTCAAAACCTGTTATAGATGGAAGTGCTACGATGTTAAAAATATTTTTAAAACATATGGATGAACTAAATATAGGATATGAACAAATTGAAAACTTCGATATTCAAGAAATAGCAAACAATTCATGCGAAAGAGAAAAAGATATATATGATATTACTGTTTGAACTTAACTGTCTCTCTAAAAATTATGTTTTAGAGAATTTAATAGATGAGCTGTGTAGTGATTTTAAAATCACTTATAAGATAGCTAGAGTTGACAATACTATAAAACTTTTTATAGAAGATGAAATAGAGAGACTAGAGGAATTTTCTGATTATATTCCGACTAGACTTCCTTTGTCTATATTTTTAAAATCAACTATCGTAGAGGTGGTTGAAGAGATTCTGCAAAAATCTGAAGAGATTCCTAAGTGCTTATTAAATCTACCTTTTACACCAAAAGCACTTCTTGAATGCAGAGACAATCTTAGTCCATTTGTAAATAATGAGATAGGTGCCTCATCTTTTGATGCTAAAAATATACTACTTAAAGACAAAGATGCTTTAGTATTAAGTGCAAGTAAAAAGGATGAGTTTGATAGCTTTTATACTAAAATCGCCCAGATTATTGATAGTGGAGAAGAGGTTTATATAGATTCTATTAGTGGAAAATATTGTATTGGAAAAGTAGATGACTCTTTTTCAAACAAAGATTTTATCATCACAGCAACTGACTTTAGTTTGATATCAAAAATGATAATTGCAAAAGAGAATGAGCTTAAAGCCTTGGTTAGTTTAGAAAAACCAATCATTAAATTTAGACTAAATAGTATATATAAAGCAAAAAATATCTTGCCAAACTCCAGGGTAAAAGTACAGTTTCCAGATGAGCTACTCCTTCAAAATATTTGTGAAAGACTCAATACCTTAGGGGTCGATTTTATATATAGAGTCAAGGAGAAAAGCTCTACATGTAGATACTCTATTGAGATAGATGGTAAATATTCATTGATTCCAAAGATAGAGGTCTCGGTACTAGAAAATGGAGAGATTTTAATCCTTAATGGAAATGGATATAGCTCCAAGCAAACAAGAGATAGTTTTAAAAAGTTTGACATCGTTTCTCATGCTCAGTTTGCTTCAGTTATGCAAGAACATAATCTTTTTGAAAAAGGTATTAGTTGTTTTTATCTAAGTAAAACTCACGATGACCTTATGATGCATTTTTCTCAAAAATTAGGCATGCTAGAGTTGGTAAAAGTGCCTGTAATAAAAGATATGAAAGAGATTTTTAATATTATTGAGAGTACGGATATAGGCAGAAGACTTGTAGCGAACTATAAAAAGCATTTTAGAAGCTTCTATGACAATGCTTTAAGTATAAGTATCCCAGATGAGACTCCAAATAGTATATACTCTGTATGGGGCATAATCTCTGTTGTGCTTGGCATGAGTGAAAAGCTTGAGGGTGCAGCTGAGAAAATCATAGAGTTTGCAGAAGATTTTAGTGCTAAAAAAGGTCCTAAGATTGATTATGTATTGCATGACAAGACTTCAATCAAGTCTGACCTTAACATGATTGAAGCTCTAAGAACAGCTATGAGCTATAGACTAGCAGGAGTTGAAGATATGACTTTGAGCTTTGGTATAGTAGAGTCTTGCTCATTATTTTTATCTACTCTTACCGATTCAAATATAGAGAACTTATCAAGTGAAGGCACCGTGCTTTGTGGCTCACTATTTGCAAGTAAAGATTTTGCTGAGAACTCATGCAAACACATACTTCCAAACTCAAAAATATATATGAACATAGAGTTGCCTATTGATCATTAGGCATTTTTCTTTTAGAATAGAGGGGATAGTGCAAGGGGTTGGATTTAGACCCTTTGTCTATTCTCTTGCTCTAGAGCATTCTCTAAAAGGAACAGTTTTTAATGACTCTTGTGGGGTTAAAATCTCTCTTGAGGGAGATTTAGGGAAAATAGATAAGTTTGAAAAAGAACTATACACTAAGCTTCCGCCTTTAGCAAGGATAGATAGAGTTGAAAAAGTAGCCTGTCCCCTTAAAAATTTTGATAGTTTTGTTATCTTGCAAAGTGATGGTGCTAACTCAAAGCACTCTTTGGTTTGCGCTGATTTTGCCATGTGTGATGAGTGTTTGAGTGAGATGAGAGATAAGAGCAACAGACGATATGGCTACTTTTTTATAAACTGCACAAACTGTGGACCAAGATACTCTATCATAAAAACCATCCCCTACGACAGACCAAATACTTCGATGAAAGAGTTTTTGATGTGTAAAGAGTGTCAAGAGGAGTATGAAAATCCACTTGATCGTCGCTATCACGCTCAGCCTATTAGTTGTGAAAATTGTGGACCAACTTTGAGCTTAAAGGATATGAATGCTAAAACTATCTATAAAAACGAAGATGCGATTAAAGAGTTAGCAAGTCTAATCAAAGATGGCAATATAGTTGCTTTAAAAGGCATGGGTGGATTTCATCTTATTTGTGATGCAAGCAATACTGAAAGTATAAAAAAACTAAGAAAGAAGAAAAACAGACCCTCAAAACCTTTTGCTGTTATGATGAAGTCTATCGAAGATATAGAGCTTACATGTAGAGTTAGCTTAGAAGAGAAGAGTAGGGTGCTTTCAAGTGAGAGACCAATAGTGCTACTCAAAACAAAAGATAATACTCTTAGCCCACTTATAGCTCCTTTTATCGATAGACTAGGGGTATTTTTAGCATATACACCTCTACATGTAAGGCTTATGGATTACTTAGAAAACCCGATAGTCGCTACAAGTGCAAACAAATCTGGCGAGCCTATAATAACTCATGAAGATGATTTGAAACTAAAGCTTGGTGGTGTTGTTGAGTATTATCTTGATTTTAATCGTGAGATTATAAACTCTAGTGATGATAGTGTTTTGCAGGTTATAGAAGATAGAGATTTGGTTATGAGGGCTTCAAGGGGCATGACTCCTATGAGTATAAGAGTTAAAAGTGAAGAAAAAAGAAAGATACTTGCAGTTGGAGCTCATCAAAAAAATGCAATCGCAATTTATATAAATAAGCAAGTGATTTTGAGTCCATATATAGGCGACTTAGACAACATATCGACTGTTGAAGCTTTTCATAAAACACTTAAAACATTTAAGGATTTTTACGATTTTGAGCCTGATTTGATTGTGGGAGATAAGCATCCTCTTTATGAGAGTACAAAGTGGGCAAAAAA
>CAYOWG010000057.1:0-7447 GCA_964407605.1 uncultured Sulfurospirillum sp.
TATACAAAAGCTATTTAAGCAAAAAAATTTTTTTAAGCTTGCTTATGCCTTGCTTCATGCCACTGTATTTCATGATTTTTGCTACCCTTTTCCAGTCAGGTCTTTCATAACAAGGTTTTGGGCATTTCCTGCAGCTAGGTTTTTCTTCATGTGGGCATGACTGGAGGTTCTTATAGCAGGTTAGAAACGTATTTTTGCATACATCACAAAGAGTGTATTTAATATTTACATGTAAATCTACTTCCTTATATACTAGATTTAACTCTTCGTGTTTTTTTATTGAGTCTTTATGTTTATCGTCGCAATAAATCTGTATAAATTTTAAAACAGTTTTACTGTCTAATATAAACTTATCATCACTCATCTCAAGCCACCTCTTTGAGTCCATATATACTCTTTATCATCTTTCAAAAAAGAGTAATATAGCCCAGCATGGTTTCTCCAAGGGTCAATCACAACACCTTTTGAGAAACTACAACCCCTGCATGTTACGACCAAGACGCTATGCTCTTTCCAATAGTCACCTATGTTTGCTCCTCCAATAAAGTAGTCAAAACTATCCAGATTTAGGCTTTTTGCATGGGCTAGCATATCATAAGCAAAATGCCAACAGAGTCCTCTTTGCTTGACTCCTGTGTTGACTAAGAAGTTATGAAAAAGTGGAGGATTGACAAACCCATACTCTTTTTTTAGTTTTTTTGAGTGATAAAGCATTTTGCTTGAGAGTTTTTGTGCATCACTTTTAGTTACTAGATTATCAATACTCTTTAGTGTCTGCTCTAAACTCTTTACATGTAGAGGAGTTATTGGAGTTTTTGCACAGCCTAAAAGCGACAGAGTCAATAGAGCTACACAAAAGTATCTCAACAAATCACAACCCTGTTTCTACCACTCTTCTTAGCGATAAAGAGAGCTTTGTCTGCTCGTTTGAAAATATCCTCTTTTTTATCATTTTCATTGAACTGAGATACGCCAAAGCTACAAGTCAAACTATGAACAACAGGGAAGTCAAAATACTCAATCTCATTTTTCATTTTATTAGCTAGCTTTTCTGCTTCCATTATATTGGTCTCAGGTGAGATAATCAAAAACTCTTCGCCACCCCAGCGACCTAAGACATCAGTATCTCGTATGTTGTCTTTCAGTATTTTTGCCAAGAGGATTAAAACATCATCACCGACTTTATGACCAAAGGTATCATTTATATTTTTAAAGTGGTCAATATCCAAAATGATGACAGAAAACTTAGTGCCATATCTGACTGCTCTTTTGAACTCTTTGTCATAAGTGTTATCAAGATGTAGCCTATTTGGGATTTGAGTTAGTGCATCTGTGATTGAGATTTGTTCTAACTTTTTTTTGTCTGTTATGTCATATCTTATCGCCGTGTAGCCTTTTGCTTTGCCTTTTTCGTCAAAATCCGTAGAGATAGTTACATTTGCCCAGTAGTGCCCACCATCTTTTGTTCTATTTTTGATTTCACCACTCCAGTCTTTGCCAGATTTTATAGTGTTCCATAAATCATAAAAAGTACTATCTGGCGTATCTTTGTGCCTAAATATACTATGATTCTTACCAATCAATTCTTTCTTAGTATAGCCAGTCCTTTTACACAATGCACTACTTATATGAGTAATGTTTCCATCTAGGTCTGATGATGAAAAAAGAACATAGTTGTCTATCGTTTTTAGATATTTTTCAATTTTTTTTCTATATTTGTTTGCAGTTTTATATCTCATTAAGATAATCAAAATTACAAAAGTCATAACTGCAAGCATTTCCCAAAACAGATGATAATCAAATCCTTTTTCATAGTTTATGCTTATGTATTTGTTCCAGATTTCCTGTTTTTTATCATTTGATAAATTTTTGACTGACTTATCCAATATGCTTAGTAAGAGTGCATCATCATTTCTCACAGCTATCCTAAACTCCCACTTATCATCAAACTTACCAGAGATTTTTAGCTCACCTATGAACTCTGTTTGGAACATATACCCTATAGTTGCTAGGCTTCCTATATATCCATATAACTCCCCATTTGCGACTTTTTGCAAGCCATCTTTTGGGTTTTTGACATCTATTACATTTATGTTTGGGTACTTCTCTCGAACTAGTTCGTTTATCGCATAGTTTTTTACTATCCCTACCTTCTCGTCCTTGAGATATGACAAGCTATATAAAAAAGATACGCCTGGTCTGGTCGCCAAAACAACAGGAGTCTCAAGGTATGGAGCTGTAAAGTTCATATACTCATCTTTGCTTTTTGTCTGCATAGCTAGTGACAAGATATCGCACTTTCTGCTTTTTGCAAACTCTATTGATTGATCCCAAGATGTAGTTTTGATAAGTTTTATAGGAATCCCGATATCTTTTTCAAAAATCTCAAAATAATCAGCAGTAATCCCTATATGCTTTCCATCCTCAATCTTCTCATAAGGCATCCAGTCAGGGTTGATGCACATAGTGATGTAGTTTTTGTTTTTAAGATACTCTAACTCTTCTTGTGTGAATTCTATATTTGAGAGAGCAGCAGATAGATAGCCTGAAAAAACAATTAACAAAACAAGAATGGCTTTCATTATCGACCTAATTTAAAGATAATATATTTTAACATAAATATTATAAATTTTTTTATAAGTTTATTCGTATATACTGCTTGTTAAATTTGACTTAATTAAAAAAATAGGAGCTTTTAGTTCTTAGTGGGAGATAATAGAGAGGAATAATCCGAGTTTAAGTAAAATAAAGGTAAAATCCATAACCTAAAAAACAAATTTAACAAAGGATTTTTTGTGAAAAGAACATACCAACCACATAGTACACCAAGAAAGCGTACTCACGGTTTTAGAACTAGAATGAAGACTAAAAATGGTCGTAAATTGATTTCAGCTCGTCGTGCAAAAGGCAGAAAGAGAATAGGACTATAAGCCATTTTGAAAAATTGGCTCAAAACAGTCAGTTTTCATATGTTTATAAACATGCAAAGAGATGGCACTCAGATGGTGTTGTTCTTTTTTTTAAAAAAGGTTCAGAAAAGAAGGTTGGTTTTATAGCTAGCAAAAAAGTTGGTAATGCCGTCAAAAGAGCAAAAGCAAAACGCAGAATGCGTGCTTTGTTTTTTGAGAATCAAGAGAGCTTGATAGACGGTATTTATCTGATTGTGGCAAAAGATCGGATAAATCAGATGAGCTATGATGAGTTAGAAAAAGGCATAAAGTGGTCTTTTAAGAGGCTTGAGTGTCTAAAATCATAAAATATCTGGTATTATACATCCTTAAACTGTATCAAAAAGTTTTTACTCTTTTTAGTTATGGGAGCTGTAGGTATTATCCTACTTGCTCTGAGTATGCTAAGTGGCAGATACTTCATAACGGTTTTATAAAAGCTTGTTTTTATAGTTTATTGAGAATTTTGAGGTGCAATCAGTTGTTTCCTGGTGGAATTGAATATCCTGTTGTATCAAAAAGTTTTCACTGCTCTCTTGTTGCTATGCGTCCTTCTTGTTCTGCTGATATCAAATTTTGGTTTGTGCCAAAAGACAACAAAAGTTTTTTTGTTATAAAAACTTTTGAAACTTCTCAAAAGGGAACGTCGTGATAGACAAACTGAGCAATCAGAGTAGAATAATTATAGCAACGGTTTTATCATTTTTATTCTTCGCAACATATGACTATTTTTTTATACCAAATAAAGAAACTCCGATAGAGCAACAAGCAAAAACACAAGTCAATAAAGACTCCTCAACAGCTGCACCAATATCTTCCAATCCATCTTCAATATCATCAGAAGTAACTAAAAAAGTACCGATGCAAGCTACTCAAAAATCAGAAGATATTATAGCTACGATAGTCGCGCAAAAGTATGAAGTTAAGATTGATAAATTTGGTAGAATTTCTAAGTTTTATCTCAATAAAGAGAAGTATAGAGATGAAGATGGACAGAGAATACAGCTAATTGATTCTGAGCTTGGACCATTTCCGCTTGAGATTCGTTTTGCTGATGCCAATATCAACAAACAGGCTTTTGCAGTGCCTTATACTGCAAGTGCACAGAAGCTAAAAGTTGGAGCAAATGGTACAAAGATAACTCTAACTCAAGTATTAGATGGCTTAAATGTAAAAAAGACATTGACTTTCCATCCAAAAGGTAACTATGACATACGAGTTGAGCTTGACAATGCAAAAGAGTACTTTATAACTCCAGGCTTTAGACCAAATACTGCAGTAGATATATACACTTTTCATGGAGCACTCATAAGAGAGTTTGATGAGACCTTGACGATGATTGATGATGGCGATGCAAAAGGTAATGAGCGATTTATGGATGCAACCATAGCCGCTGGAACAGATAAGTACTATACAACTGCATTTTATAACTTTGATACGGGATTTGATATTGTTGTCAGTCCTGTACATGATGACTCGCCTCTACTTTTTGTAAAAGGTAGTAGCGACTTAAAACTTAGTGGTTATATCGGACCAAAGTATCATAACACTTTGGCTGAGATTGATGAAAGATTGACAGATATAGTAGAATATGGCTTTATAACATTTATGGCTAAGCCACTCTTTTTACTTTTGCAGATATTTTACTCTTGGACGGGTAACTGGGGTTGGTCGATAGTTCTTATGACTATACTTATTCGTTTAGTTCTGTTTCCTTTGACATACAAGGGTATGGTGAGTATGAACAAGCTAAAAGCCTTAAGTCCAAAGATAAAAGAGCTTCAAGCAAAATATAAAGGCGATAAGCAAAAACTCAATACTAAAATGATGGAACTCTATAAAAAGCATGGAGCAAACCCTATGGGCGGTTGTCTTCCTATACTTCTTCAGATTCCAGTATTTTTTGCAATCTATCGTGTTTTGCAAAATGCGATTGAGTTAAAAGCATCACCTTGGATTTTCTGGGTTGAAGATTTGTCTATTATGGATCCATATTTCATACTCCCTGTTGCTATGGGTGTTACGATGTTTTTACACCAACGCATTACTCCAACAAACTTTACAGACCCAATGCAAGAGAAGATTATGAAGTTTTTACCTATTATATTTACATTTTTCTTTATGACTTTCCCAGCAGGTCTTACTCTTTACTGGTTTATAAACAACCTTTTCTCAATTGGACAGCAGTACTATGTAAACTCACTGTTTGCAAAAAACAATGATATCGAAGTTAAACCAGTCAACAACAAGAAGGCTAAAAAATGATACGCATAGAAGCTGACACACTAGAGGAAGCTTACTCAAAAGCAGCTGAAAAGCTGACTTGTTCTGTAACACAGATAACATTTAATGTAATCCAAAACCCAAACCCTGGGTTTTTGGGTATGTTTAAAAAGAGTGCCATAGTAGAAGCAAGGCGCTCAAGTGAGTCTGCTTCAAAAACTCGTGACATTAAAGATAGACCTAGAAAAAACAGAAGAAACAAAAACCAAAGAGATATAAAACCTCAAGTAGCATCTCAAATCAATAACAATGAAGAGAAGCAGCCAAAAAGAAAAGATGAGGATACAAAACCTACTCAAAAAACTAAAAGAGAGTATAAAAAACCAAAAGTTGAAGTTGGCATAGCAGTAGTTCAGATACAAAAAGATATAAACTCTCTATTTTCGCATAGTTGTTATGAGCTTGATGAGATAAAAGTTGAAGCCTACAGTGAAGATACAGTTTTAGTTGAGTTTACTGGTAAGGATGCCGCTCTTCTTATAGGTAAAGAGGGATATAGATACAAATCACTCTCATACTTGTTATACAACTGGATAAACATCAAGTACAATCTAAATGTTCGTCTTGAGATTGCAGAGTTTTTGAAAAACCAAGAAGAGATGATAGCAAAATACCTTGTTGGAATAATCGAAAAAGTCAACAACACAGGACGAGGACAAACAAAAATACTAGACGGAGTTTTAGTCAAGATAGCACTTGAAGCCTTAAGAGCAGAGTTCCCTGATAAATATGTAGGTATAAAATCTGGTCGTGAAGGCGGAAGATTTATCATTATAAATGACTTTAATCGAAAAAAGTAATGGATACCATTGCAGCAATTGCAACTAGTCATGGAGTTGGTTCTATCGCGGTTATCCGCTTAAGTGGACCAGCTTCTCTCTCGATCGCAAAAAAACTCTCAAAGAAAAATAGTTTCACTCCAAGACATGCAACTCTAACTTCACTTTACGACTCTTTTGATGATTTGATTGATGAGTCTATAGTTATATACTTCCAAGCACCTCGTTCTTTTACTGCTGAAGATGTTATAGAGTTTCAGTGTCACGGAGGACTAGTGGTAGCCAATATGGTTTTAGATGAAGTTTTAAGAAATGGAGCAAGATTAGCAGAACCAGGAGAATTTTCTAAAAGAGCTTTTCTAAATGGACGCATAGATTTGAGTGAAGCTGAGGCTATTGCAAAACTTATAGAGATAAAAAGCGTTGATGCAGCTAAGATTTTAACTCGTCAGATGAAAGGCGAAGTAAAAGATTTTGTGCATAGTGTTCGCACAAATCTAGTAGAAGTTTTGGCTTTTGTAGAGGTCAATATAGACTATGCTGAAGAAGACTTACCTCAAGACTTGATGAATCAGATAAAAATAAAACTAGATGACTTGAGAGTTGAGCTTAAAAAAACTTATGAGAGCTCAAAGAGAAGAGAAGGGCTGATTGAAGGCTTTAAGGTCGCCATAGTTGGCAAACCAAATGTTGGTAAAAGCTCACTTCTAAATCAGCTTTTAAATCATGACAGAGCCATCACAAGCGATATAGCTGGTACTACAAGAGATACCATAGAAGAAGAGATAAAGATAGGCACACATCTAGTGAGGATTGTTGATACAGCTGGCATAAGAGAAGCACGAGATGAAATCGAAAAGATAGGTATAGAGCGTTCTAAAAAAGCCATAGACGAATCAGATATAGTAATAGCGATGTTTGATAACTCAAGAGAATTTGATAAAGAAGATGCACAGATACTGCAGATGTTAGATGGATATAGCGATAAAGATATCTTACATGTAGCCAATAAAAGCGACTTGCCTTCAAAGCTAGATGTAAGCCTCCTGCATGCAGATAAAATCAGGCTCAACTGCAATGAAGAAGCGAAAAGTATCGTGTTGAAGATACAAAATATGCTCGATAAGAGTTCACTTGATGATACTATACTCTTAAGTTCAAAGCGTCAGATGGAAGCTGTTAGGGCGACTTATGAGAGTATCGAAAAGAGCAGAGAACTCCTAAGCGAAGGAGAGCTTGAACTTTTTGCTTTCCATCTTAACGAAGCTATTGTGAGTATCTCTTCAATCTCAAGAAACTTTGATAGAGCCGAGATACTTGATTCTATGTTTGGAAGTTTTTGCTTAGGAAAATAGCCTGTTAGTCTATGATTTTATCTATAAGCATCACTGCTATTGATATGGCTTTGCTCATTTTTAGTTTTGGTAAAACATCACG
>CAYOWG010000058.1:0-7331 GCA_964407605.1 uncultured Sulfurospirillum sp.
AGGTGATGATGAGCTTGAAAATGGAACTTATACTGTAAAAAATCTTGAAACAAAAGAAGAGAAAAGTGTTAAACTACGGACTTGATATTTGGGGAAATGGCAACTATGTAATAGATGGCGGCAAATTAAAATTAGACATCTTAAGCAAACCAGCCCTTATTGATATGGTAAAAGATATCAGAAAGCAAGGGCATACTGGTCCGCTTCTTTTAAAATTTCCGCAACTCATAGAAAAACAGATAGATTTGATATATACGCACTTTTCTAGAGCAAAAAAAGAGTTTGACTACAAAGGTAACTTTCAAGCCCTCTATCCTTTAAAAGTAAACCAATATCCAAGCTTTGTAAAAAACATCGTCAAACTCGGTGAAAAATATAACTATGGACTAGAAGCAGGAAGTAAGGCTGAACTTCTCTTGGCTATGTCTTACAGCAACCTAAACGCACCCATAACAGTCAATGGCTTCAAAGATAAAGAGATGATAGCTCTTGGATTTATAGCCTGCGAGATGGGCTATGACATAACTTTGACCATAGAGGGACTAAACGAGCTTAAAACCATCATAGAGACCTCAAAAAGTCGTTTTGGCTCTGTACCAAACATAGGGCTTAGAATCAGACTTCATAGCTCTGGTAGTGGTGCTTGGACAAAAAGTGCTGGTATAAACTCAAAGTTTGGACTAACTTCAACAGAACTCATAAAGGCTGTAAAACTGTTAGAAGAAAACTCTCTTTTAGAAAAATTTACTATGATTCATTTTCATATAGGCTCTCAGATAACAGAGATTTCTCCAGTCAAAAAAGCACTAAGAGAAGCTGGCAATATCTATGCAGGGCTTAAAAAACTTGGTGCAAATAAACTAAGCTCTATCAACCTAGGTGGCGGTTTAGCGGTGGAGTATTCGCAACACAAAAAAAGACTTAACAAAAACTATAGTATCAGTGAGTATGCAAACGATGTTACTTACCTGCTAAAAGAGATTGCCTTAAAAAAAGAGATTGATGAGCCAGATATCTTTATAGAGTCAGGAAGATACATAGCAGCTCATCATGGAGTTTTAGTAGCCCCAGTACTAGAGCTTTTTTCGTCTGAATACAGCGAAGAGAAACTAATAAAAAAGAAAAATCCGCCTTTGATTCAAGAGCTTTATGACTTACATGCCAGCATAGACAAATCAAATGCTTTAGAGTTTTTGCACGACAGTATAGACCATATGGAGTCACTCTTGACACTTTTTGACTTGGGGTATATCGACCTAGAAGATAGATCAAACACAGAAGTACTAGTCAATCTAATCATAAAAAAAGCGGTAATTCTTCTTAGGAACAAACACTTCAAAGATATTATATCTATCCAAGAGAGAGTTCAAGAGAGATACTTGGTAAATTTTTCGTTATTCCAAAGTTTGCCAGACTTTTGGGGTTTAGCTCAAAGCTTTCCTGTCATGCCTCTTGATAAGCTTGAGATTGAGCCTACTAGGTCAGCTTCTATTTGGGATATTACCTGTGATAGTGATGGCGAGATAGGTTTTAACCCAAAAAAGCCACTGTTTTTACATGATGTAGACTTGAGTAAAGATGAGTACTTTTTAGGATTTTTTCTAACGGGTGCATATCAAGAAGTGCTTGGAATGAAGCACAATCTTTTCGCTCGTCCCACTGAAGTGACGATAAATATAGACAAAAATGGCTACGATATAGAAGATTTAACAAAATCTCAGACTGTTTGTGATATATTTATCGACTTAAATTATGATATAGATGAGATTAAAAAGAATTTAACCTCAAAAGTTAAAAAATCTACTCTGATAAAAGACATAGAAAAAGATAAGATATCAAAAGAGATAGATATGCTACTTTATGATAATAGTTACTTGAAAAACGAGGAGTATAGATGAGCCATATCTCAATTTGGCAGATTATAAAAGAGGATTTTGCACAACCGATAAAAAGCGACCCTGCCTTGAACTCAAAGTTTGAGCTTATATTTAACTATCCTGGTGTTTGGGCATTGGTCAATTATAGATTTGCACATAAGCTTTATAAAAATAATTTTAAACTACTTTCACGCATCATTATGGGATTTACTCAATTTGTAACCAATATAGATTTGCATCCCGCTGCTGTTATTGGTAGGCGTGTATTTTTTGACCATGCTTTTGGATTGGTTATAGGAGAGACGGCTATAATCGGCGATGATGTTCTAATCTATCAAGGCGTAACTCTAGGCGGAGTCAATCTAAATAAAAACGAAAAAAGACACCCCACTGTCATGAGTGGCACAGTTATAGGTGCTGGTGCTAAAGTTCTTGGGGATATAACCATAGGGCACAACTGCCGAATTGGCTCAAACTCCGTTGTTGTTAAGAATGTTCCAGATAACTCAACTGCTGTTGGAGTTCCAGCTCGTATCATCACTAAAGGTCAAGATAAAAATACTATGGCACACAACAAGATACCTGATATCTCTAGAGAACTCTTTTCTTATCTATTTAAAAGAATTAAAATTCTTGAAGAAGCGATAAGCAAGAGTGGTATTTCGCTCGATAAAGAAGAGATGATAAAAAAAGACAAAGAACTAAAGAGAATCTACAAACTATATATTGAGGCAATAAAAAATTAGCTATAAAAGAGGGAAATATTATGATTTCAAAACGCATGAAAGTACTGTCGGACTCTATAACGATCGCTATTACAACGCTGGCTCGTGAGCTAAAGGCTGAAGGAAAAGACATCTTGAGTTTTTCTGCGGGTGAGCCAGACTTTGGGACACCTGAAGTCATAAAACAAGCTGCAATCACTGCAATCACTGAGGGCAACTCTGGATATACAGCAGTTCCAGGGACTCCTGAGGTTCTAAAAGCAATCCAGACTAAGCTTAAAAGAGATAATGGCTTAGAGTATGAAGTGGGAGATATCATCACCAATGTAGGTGCTAAACACTCTTTGTTTAACCTTTTTCAAGCTCTAATCAATGATGGAGATGAGGTTATAATCCCTGCTCCTTATTGGGTTACTTATCCTGAAATTGTAAAATATAGTGGTGGGGTTCCTGTTTATATTGAGACTAATGACAGTAGCGAATTCAAAGTTACGCCTACTCAACTCAAAAATGCAATCACAGACAAAACAAAGGTTTTTATCCTAAACACTCCTTCGAATCCAACTGGATCTGTATATACTAAAGAGGACTTAGAGGATTTGGCTGAAGTTTTAAAAGGTACGGAAGTACTGGTCTGTTCAGATGAGATGTATGAAAAAATCATGTATGATGGGACAAAGTTTACCTCAGTAGCCTCAATCAGTGAAGATATGTATCAAAGAACTATCACCATAAATGGATTAAGCAAGTCAGTTGCTATGACAGGATGGAGATTTGGATATATGGCTAGTCCTATAAAAGAGTTAACAAGCGTCATCAAAAAACTGCAAAGTCAAAGCACTTCAAACATAAACTCCATAACTCAAAAAGCTGCAATCCCAGCACTTCTTAGTGAAGCTGATAGTGATATTGAGATGATGAGACAGGCATTTGAGCGAAGAAGAAATCTAGCTATAAAGATGTTTAGTGAGATTAAAGGACTTAGCGTAGTTAAACCAAGTGGTGCATTTTACCTCTATATCAATATCAAAGAGATTGACAATAACTCAATTGAGTTTTGTAAAAAACTACTTGCCGAACAAGGTGTTGCAACGGTTCCTGGTATCGGTTTTGGTACTGAGGGGTATTTTAGATTTTCATTTGCAACAGACGATGAAAGTATAATAGCAGGAATTAAGAGAATAAAAAAGTTTGTAGAAAACTATAAATAACTAACCTCTGTTAGAGGCTAGTTAAGCCTCTAACTACTTCTTATTAAATCTCTCTTTAGCCTCTTGTAAAGACTCTATGAGTTCATCTAAATTATCATACGGTATATGAGCTTTCCAGTCTGGTTCCGTCTCTATTCCTTTTAAAGATATGCCTATACTAACTACTGGAAACGAACCAGTTCCATAAGGCTCTTCTAAATGCGAAATAGAGATAATCCCTTTTTTTGTATCTGCTAAAGCAAATGTCTTTATAATTGTGTTTTGTCCACTCATCTTTTCTCCTTTTTATTTTTAAAATATTTTATTAGTCTTAGTTGAATTCTCAACCAATCTTTTTGTAACATCAGAGGAAAACCACCATAAGTTTTCCCACCTTCTATCGACTTCGTAACACCACCACGAGCTGCTACTTGAGCAAAATCTCCAATATGTATATGTCCTCCAACGCCACTCTGTCCACCTAAAACAACATGGTGTCCAAGTGAAGCAGAGCCTGCAAGTCCTGATTGAGCCACCACGATGCAAGACTCTCCAAGCTCACAGTTGTGTCCAATATGTACCAAGTTATCTATCTTAGTATTTTTGCCGATACGAGTTGTGCCAAAAACTGCTCTGTCAATCGTACTATTGGCTCCTATCTCTACATCATCTTCGATAACTACGGCTCCACTATGGTATATTTTTACATGCTCACCACTCTTGGTATGAGCATAACCATAACCATCACTTCCTATGATAGCTCCTGCTTGAATAAAACAGTTTTTACCTATGATTGTATCGTCATAGATAACAACATTTGGATAAATTTTACTATCTGCTCCTATCAAAACATTGGCACCTATCACGGCTCCCGCCATAACATAAACACCATCTTCTATCACCGTACCATCTCCAACTACAGCAGAAGAATCAACCGTAGCTTTAGCACTTATGCTTTTTTCGCCACTATTGATAAAGAGTTTTTTTGCAAAATATCGACTCATCTTAGCCATCTGAAGATAAGGATTTTCATCTACGATTGCACTACATGTAGAGGGTAGAAACTCTACATACTCCTCTTTGAGTATAACAGCTCCTGCTTGTGTATTTTTTAGGTCTTCAAGAAGTTTTTCGTCATTAAAAAATGCGATTTGTGAACTATTGGCATCTTTTAAAGTTCCAAAAGATAAAACTTCAAAATCTTTCCCACTATATGACAAATCTAACTCTTTTAGTATATCAACCAAGCTCATCAAACATCCAGTGCAACAGAGCCGCTGCGAACCATCTCGGTTGGATTGTATTTTTTGATAGCTTTTAGAAAGTTGTCTATTCTTTTTGCATCATCTGCCACCATAACTACTATAAAATTCTCGCCACTGTTGGCAATAGTGCCATTGTAAGCCTTGAGCATAGCATCAAGACCATTAAAGTCTTCATTTAGTGGTATCTTAACTAATGCCATCTCTTTTTCAACAAACTCTTTAGACTCTATAACTTTATAAGTCGGTATAAGCTTATGGAGTTGTTTTGCTATCTGTTCTAAAACTTTCTTATTTCCATTGGTTACTATCGTCAGTCTTGAGAACTCTGTATTTGGAACAGGAGCAACTGTTAGGCTATCAATATTGTATCCACGACCTGCAAAAAGCCCGGAAATTCTTGATAAAACTGCCTCTTCATTTATAACGATTACTGAAAGTACTCTTCTTATATTTTCCACAACTTACTCCTTGTACTCTAACATCATATTATAAAGCGTTCCACCAGCTGGAACCATCGGTAGAACATTCTCAAGCCTATCCACTTCAATATCTATAAAAGCTACTTTATTGCTTTTTATCGCATCTTGAAGAGCTTTATCAAACTCATCTTTAGTTTTTACTTTATATCCAACACCACCAAAACTCTCTACAAGCTTTACAAAATCAGGCTGAACTTGTACATCAGTCGATGAGTATCTCTTTTCATAGAAAAATGTCTGCCACTGCCTAACCATACCTAAAAACTTATTGTTTAAGATGATGTTGATTACAGGTAAGTCAAACTCAACTGCCGTCATAAGCTCCTGAACATTCATCAATATCGAGCCATCACCCGTAAAGTTGATAGATATTTTTTCTGGAACCGCTTTTTTTACGCCAATAGCAGCTGCTAGTCCAAAGCCCATAGTCCCAAGTCCACCACTTGTGATAAACTGTCTTGGAAAACTAAAAGGATAAAACTGAGCTGTCCACATCTGGTGTTGTCCAACATCGGTACTTATGATGGCTTTATCTCCCAAGATATCTCCAACTCTTTCTATAACCCATTGAGGTTTTAGTATCTCATCAGAGTCTTCATATCCCAAAGGATGAATTTCACTATATCTATTGAGTAAATCTCTCCAGCTTTTGTACTTTGTTCTATCTATCTTCTCTTTTGCTAAAGGCAACATACCCTCAACAACATTCTTCAAATCCCCTACTATAGGAAAATCAACATCAACAATCTTCCCAATACTACTTGGATCAATATCTACATGTATAATCTTCGCATGCTTTGCAAACTCGCTTAGTTTACCTGTAACCCTATCATCAAATCTAGGACCAAAAGCAATCATCAAGTCCGCTTCACTCATCGCCATATTGGCACTATAGCAGCCGTGCATACCAAGCATACCCAAAAGAAGTGGATTCTCATCACCCATAACTCCTCTTGCCATCAAAGTCTCAACCGCTGGGATTCCTGTGATACTAGCAAACTCTTTAACTGCCTCACTAGCACCTGAGCTTATAGCACCACCACCTATATAAAGCACTGGTCTTTTAGAGTTTGCTATAGCTTCGACTGCTTTTTTTATCTGACGAACATTGCCTTTATATGTCGGCTTATATGTCTTCATAGTTATAGTTTCAGGATATATAAACTTTCCCACCTGAGCTGTAACATCCTTTGGTATATCTACATGTACAGGACCAGGACGACCACTACGAGCTATAAAAAATGCTTCTTTTAGCACTCTTGGAAGGTCTTTTACATCTTTAACAAGATAGTTATGCTTAACACATGGTCTCGAAATTCCAACTGCATCAATCTCTTGAAATGCGTCCGTTCCAATCATACTTATAGGAACCTGTCCACTTATAACAACGATAGGAGTTGAGTCCATATAGGCTGTCGCAAGCCCTGTAACTGCATTTGTAAACCCAGGACCACTTGTCACAAAAGCAACACCCACATCTGCGCTACTTCTTGCATATCCATCTGCTGCGTGAATCGCTGCTTGTTCGTGCTTAACCAATATATGTTGAAAATGGTTCTGCTTATAAACTTCATCATAAACATTCATAATCGCACCACCAGGATAGCCAAAGACTACGCTGACATTCTCCCTTGCTAGTGCTTCAACAACCATTTTAGAACCGCTTAATTCCATGACTTCTCCTTTTACATTATATATTTTTTGAAAAAAGTTTTTTATTATAGCTGAATAATATTAGATTATTGCTTTGAAATTTTTTTTATTTTTCTTGCTTTTCTAGCCTTCTCACACCTAA
>CAYOWG010000059.1:0-7164 GCA_964407605.1 uncultured Sulfurospirillum sp.
AATTATTAAGGATAAAAAATGATGCCTTTTAGTGATGAAGAGTTACGCCCAGCGGTTGAGAGTTCGTTGGAAAAAGTGATGCCGATGTTGGCACTTGATGGAGGTGGCATGACACTACTTGCTATCAAAAGTGGGAGAGTTTTTATACAGCTTCAAGGAGCTTGTATCGGCTGTGCTTCAAGTGATCAGACTTTAAAGTATGCTATAGAGAGACAACTTAGAATTGATATACATCCCGAGATTGAGGTTATCAATATAGCACCAGGCATGGAAAACAACATAGAGAAGTTTGATTAATTGAGCAAATATATAAAAAGAGGCGTATCTAGTTTTTATAAGAGAAACTTTAAAGATGCTCTACTTCACTTTTCTTTGGCTTTAGAGGTATCCCCAAGCTCTAAGGAGGCTCGTATCTGTGTAATATTGGCAGAGTTAGCGACTCACAAGGAGGATGAGGCTATGGCTCTTTATGAATACTATGTTATCAATAAAGATATGGGTGTTGAGAATATAGAGAAGATGATTGAAGACATTATTGATTCGGTTGATTTTACTATTGAGAGTCTTGAGGCACTGCTTATGGCAGACGAGATTGAGGCTAAGATAAATGAAGAAAATGGCATAGCTTATGAAGATTTCAAGGTCTTTATCGACAATAAAGAGAGCTTTAAGGAAGCATTTGAGGATATTATGTTCTCTACAAAAGTTATAATCCATAAAAAAGATGACTTTATAGACTTCTTGGAAAAGCTTATCGATAATGGCTTTAAAGAGGCCTCCATGAATTACTTTGAGAGTGCGGTTAAGCTTTATCCTCATGATAAAAAACTACAACAGCTTGTAAAAAAAGTCTAAAGTTGATACTAAAGATTCAAGGTAGAAGTGATTTTTCAAGCATCACTGATGACTCTACAAAATGCAATGAAACAACAGCATTTGTTTTGACTAATCAAAATAAAAAGTATGTAGATAGTGTTACTTGTAAGGTCATAATGCCTGCTGATTGTTTCGATATATTGGGCATAAAAAACAAGATAAAAATCATAGGCATCACAGGGACCAACGGAAAAACTACAACAGCGGCTGCTATATACTCTATGCTTTTAGATTTGGATAAGAAAGTTGCTTTTCAAGGGACTAGAGGATGTTTTATCAATGAGAAAAGATGTGCTGACAAGAGCCTAACAACACCTCCAATCCTACAAACTATAGCCAATATAAAAGAAGCAGTTGATGAGGGCTGTGAGTATTTTATGATGGAAGTTAGCTCTCATGCGATTGATCAAAAACGCATAGAGGGTTTGGAGTTTGCTCTTAAGATATTTACTAACATAAGTCAAGACCATCTGGATTATCATGGAACTATGGATGCATATACGGCTGTCAAGAGTGCTTTTTTTGCAGATGAGAGCTTAAAGCTTATAAACAAAGACGATAGCAAAATACGCTTCAATAGAAAAAACTGTATGACTTATGGGGTTGATAATCCTTCGACTTATAAAGTAGTTGCTTATTCACTAAAAGACGGGGTGAGTGGGGTTATACAGAAGTTTGATAAGATGTATGATTTCTACTCTCCTCTTTATGGTCTTTTTAATCTCTATAATCTTCTTGCGGCAATCTCTGCTCTTGATATGCTCAAAGTGGCTCCTATGGAAGAGATATGTAAAGTAGTAGAGAGTTTTTCTGGAGTTGAGGGGCGCATGGAGGTTGTGAGCAGTGACCCGCTTGTTATGGTTGATTTTGCTCATACTCCTGATGGCATAGACAAGGTTTTAGATGCTCTAAAGGATAGAAATATAATAGTCGTTTTTGGAGCAGGTGGAGATAGAGATAGAGATAAAAGACCAAAAATGGGAAATATCGCAAGCAGATACGCCAAAAAAGTTATAGTAACAAGCGATAACCCTAGGAGTGAAAATCCTAAAGAGATTATAGAGGATATTATTGCTGGGATTAAAGATAAAAGCTCTTTACATGTAGAGGTTGATAGAAGAGAAGCTATAAGATATGCTCTACATGTAAGAGAGGAAAACGAGATAGTTGTAATTTTAGGCAAGGGAGATGAAGAGTATCAGGAGATAAATGGAGAGAAGATTCATTTTGATGATAGAGAAGTTGTTAGAGAGTTGATATAAAATTTAATATTTTTGGTATAATTGTGTATGAAATTTGAATGGGATAAAAACAAAGAGAAGCATAAGATAACATTTGAGTAAGCATCGTATGTGTTTGCAGATAAATCTGCTTTGAGTAGGTTTGATGATGAGCATTCTGAAGAAGAAAATAGATGGGTGTTGCTAGGTAAATCACTAAATGAAACTTTGCTATTAGTTGTAGATACGCTCAAAGATGACAATGGTATGGAGTTTGTGAGAATAAATAGTGCAAGAAAAGTAACTAAAAAAGAGACATTAGAGTATCAAAAAAGGTGTTTAAAATGAAAAAAGAGTATGATTTTACAGAAGCTGAACAGGAAAAAATTTTATAGACCGATTGAAGAGTTAGATATACCAATATATCTAGATGATGAAATAAAAAACTTTTTTTAAAAAAAGCAAAAAAGCAATTTTTCTTTAAATGAAGTTGTTAATGCATTGATAAAAAAGATATAGAAATATCAAAACGACTAGCCTACTAGAATTAAAAAACTGACTTTTCTTTTATATAATCAAAAATCAAAAACCAAAGGATGATTATGGGAGTTTCGCAACCAGCATTTTATATATTTAAGTGTGAGCAAAGCTCGCCTCCTGGGATGCCAAAGCCAAGCTGTATCAATGCTCAGACTCGTGAGCTTTATCAGTGTATGGCAAACAAGTTGATGATATTGGGGATTACTTCAACAGTCCTTCCGAGTAAGAACGGCTTGTTTGGGACGCTGTCAGATGGGACCTGTGATGTTGATTGAGCCTGGTCATCATATGTATGTTGGACTTACTAAGGAAAAAATAGATAAAATTATAGATGAACATATCATCAAAGGTAATCTAGTCCAAGAGGAGATTATGGCTGATGAGTTTTGGGACGAGGCGATAGAGCCTTCAAAGATGATGGAAATGGCACAAGGATAGAAAATGACATTTGAAATGTTGTACGCAAAGATACATAGAGCAACTGTGACAGATACAAATCTCAATTATGTTGGTTCTATTACGGTTGATAGAGATTTGATGGATGCTGCAAAGATAATTGTAGGTCAAAAGGTTGAGATTGTCAATGTGAATAATGGCGAAAGATTTAGTACCTATGTGATTGAGGGTGAGAGAGGCAAAAAAGATATCTGTCTCAATGGAGCGGCTGCAAGAAAAGCTGAAATTGGGGATAGGATAATCATCATAGCTTATGCTAGTATGGACGAAAAAGAGAGAAATGGGTTTAAGCCACATGTTGTTTTAGTAGATGAAAACAACAATATAGACGAATTAAGGGATTTTATATAATGTTAGAAAATATGGATTTTTCAAAAATGGGCGAGATGCTTCAAGATATGCAAAAAAATGCTCAAAAGATACAAGAAGAAGCAAAGGGCAAGGTGTATACAGCAAAGAGTGGTGGTGGATTGGTTAGTATTAGTATTAATGGAGAGAGTGAAGTGACCGATATAACTATAGATGACTCTCTTTTGGAAGATAAAGAGTCTTTGCAGATTCTTCTTATGAGTGCTAGCAATGATGCAATCAAGATGGTAGAAGATAGTAAAAAGCTCGCAGCCACTAAGATGCTTCAAGGTATGGGAGGCTTAGGAGTAAAAGGATAAGTATGATTCGTTTTTTAATTGCTTTTTTTGTATGTGTTGGTGTGCTGCAAGCAGTAAGTTTCACATATCCAGATTTTAGGCAGTGCTATAAAAAAAACAAAAAAGCTTTTGTATATTTTGGTGACACTAGAGCGATAGCAGTTTCAAAAAATCTTGCTATTGCTTACTCAAAGACTAAACCTAGTGTTGAGTATGTCAAATTTGACCCATTTTTAAATCTCTATCTGTTCCACTCAAGCAAGCCTCTTAGTCCTGTAAGACTTAGAAGTAGTCATCTTTTAAAGATAGGAGAGTGGGTAGCTGGTATGGATGAGAATTCTCTGTTTGTTGGCAATTTTGCTAAGCATGGAGATCTGCTAGACAGTTTTTACCTGAAAAATGCAAAGCTCGAAGCCAACAGTATGATATCTTGCTTGTGTTGTGAGATGTATGGCATAGGTGTTGGTGGTGGTTCTTTTATCGGAAGTGAATATATCAAGAGGTTTATAAAACTAAAAGATGTTTATTATGGAGATATTGGTGTTAGGTTTGAGCAAGTTGCTAGAGATTTTTTAGTGAAGAGTATAAATCCTTTTTATCCAAATCAACTTCTTCGTATTGGTGATAAGATACAAAAAATCGATGGGAAAAAAGTCACTTCACTAAAACAACTTAACCAAGCAGTGCTATTTTCAAAGCCAAAAAATATCATCAAGATTGAGGTCTTAAGGGACAATAAAAAACTGACTCTTAGCTCAGTAGTTCGCTCTCGCATGGGTGGAGGCAAACTAAGCGACTCTTTTTTAGAGAAAAAAGGTATCTTTTTTGATACTAACCTGAGAATAGTTAAAGTAAATAATAATAGTTTTGGAGACAAGAGTGGCTTAAAAGTCGGAGATAAGCTTATGCAGATAGATGGCAAAACTGTAAAGACTCAAGATGATATAAGAGTCAGTTTATCAAAACTAAAATCAAAAAAAGCACAACTTCTTTTTGATAGAGATGATTTTCAGTTTTTTGTAAAACTAGGACTGTAATGCTAGAAGAATTTGAAGATTTTTTAAAAAACAACCTTCCGGCCATAGAGAGCTTTCATCCAGATTTTAATGAAGCCTTGAGTGAGATACTAAATGCTGGCGGGAAAAGATTTCGTCCACTTTTGCTTTTAAGTGTAGTGAAGCACTCAACGCCTCTGTTGCTCAAAAATGCAATGCATGTTGCTCTTGGTGTTGAGATGTTGCATACCTACTCGCTTATACATGATGACTTGCCTGCTATGGATAACTCCCCTTTGAGGCGAGGTCGTCCTACTTTACATGTAAGTTATGATGAGGTAACAGCTATTTTGGTTGGAGATGCTCTTAATACCCATGCATTTTATATGATTGCAAATGCTCCTTTGAGTGATGAAGTTAAGATAAAGCTTATATCCATTTTATCTCGTGATGGTGGGATTAGCGGGATGATAATCGGTCAGGCTATTGATTGTAAGTTTGAAGATAAGAAGCTTAGTTTGGATGAGTTAAAGTTTCTACATGTAAACAAAACAGCGAAGCTTATAGCGGCATCTTTGTTGATGGGGGCTATTATCGGTGGTTTGAGCGAGGAAAAACAAGCGGTGATTTATGAGTTTGGCTTGAAGCTTGGACTTCTTTTTCAAGTCCAAGATGATATCATAGATGCAACTCAAAGTAGTGAAGAGGTAGGAAAACCAACTCTTAACGATGAGCATAAAAACTCTTTTGTAAAACTACTTGGGATTGATGGTGCTAATGAGGAAAAAAGTAAGCTCTTAAGGGAGTTGCTAAGCGATACAGATTGTCTTGATGATGATTTGGCAAAATGCTTAAAACAGATAATAAAGGACTATTTTAATGGATGATGAATTGATGTTGCAAAAGCAAGCTGATACGATAAGATTTTTGTGTGCGGATATGGTGCAAGCTGCAAATAGCGGACACCCTGGAGCTCCTATGGGACTAGCAGATATAGTTACAGTTTTATCTCGCCACATAAAACATAACCCAAAAGATACAAAGTGGCTCAATCGAGATAGGCTAGTTTTTAGTGGCGGACATGCTTCATCTTTGGCCTATTCGTTTTTGCATTTAAGCGGATATGATTTGAGCCTTGAAGACCTTAAAGAGTTTAGACAACTAGGAAGCAAGACTCCTGGTCATCCTGAGCTTGGTGATGTTCCTGGTGTTGAAGTAACAACTGGTCCTTTAGGACAGGGTATCACAAATGCAGTGGGTTTTGCGATGGCAGCGAAGTATGCGGGCAATATCTTAAATAGCGATAAAGCAACGGTGATTGACCATAAAGTCTATTGTCTTTGTGGTGATGGGGACCTGCAAGAGGGCATTAGCTATGAAGCATGCGCATTTGCGGGGCATCTAAATCTTGACAATCTTGTAGTCATATATGACTCGAATGAGATAACTATAGAGGGAAGTACGAGCATCGCTTGGAGTGAAAATGTCAAGCTTAGGTTTGAGGCTCAAGGCTGGCAAGTTGCACGCATAGATGGACATGATTTTGATGAGATAAATGAGGCAATTGAGCATGCTAAAGAGGCTTGTAAACCAGTTTTAATTATCGCTGATACGGTCATAGCAAAGGGTGCTTGTACGATGGAGGGGAGTCATCACTCTCATGGAGCTCCTTTAGGCGATGAAGAGATAGCAAACTCTAAGAAAAAAGCTGGATTCGATTCTAGTAAAAAGTTTTTTGTTCCTGAGGATGTAAAGGCAAGATTTGAGTCTGCTGTTGAAAAAGGCGATTTAGCTCAAGCACAGTGGGATAAAGTCATAAAAAATGAGTTAAATAATGAGCAAAAAATTCTTTTAAATAATCTCCAAAATCCAGCTCTACAAAATATAGAGTATCCGACTTATGAGGCAGGAAGTAGCGTGGCTACTCGTGATAGTAATGGGCAGATTTTAAATGCAATTGCAAAAGCAGTTCCTGGCTTTGTTGGTGGAAGTGCTGACCTTGGACCATCAAATAAAAGTGAGCTTAAAGGCATGGGCAATTTTCCTCATGGAAGAAACATCCACTTTGGCATCCGTGAGCACTCTATGGCTGCAATCACAAATGCCTTTGCACTTTATGGGCTTTTTATCCCATATTCAGCTACATTTTTTATCTTTAGTGATTATCTAAAACCTGCTGCTAGGCTTAGTGCGCTGATGAATCTTAAAAACTTTTTTGTATGGACTCATGATAGTATCGGTGTAGGTGAAGACGGACCAACTCATCAACCGATAGAGCAACTAAGCCAATATAGAGCTTTACCAAATTTCTACACATACCGCCCAGCAGATGCAAGTGAAAATGTAAAATCATGGAAAAAGGCACTCAGCATGACTGCTCCTGCTGCTTTTGTATGTTCTCGTCAAAAACTTACAGTCTTAAAAGATAAA
>CAYOWG010000060.1:0-3856 GCA_964407605.1 uncultured Sulfurospirillum sp.
AAATTATATCTCAAATCAATAAATAATATGGTAAACTACTCGCAAAGGATACTTATGAAAACTCTTATATTGCCACTCATCACTGCTTCACTTTTTGCAACTACAGCACCTCTACATGTAGAGATAGATATATACTCAAACAAAGCGTTTATAAACAAGAGTTTTGAGCTAAGGGACGAAAACAAATTAGTCATAAATATCCCCATAAATACAAATATACAAAACATAAGATACGCTCTTCCAAAGGCATGCAAGATAACTCGTAGTTCAATCTTAAAACAAGACTTAAAAGAGATAAAAAACAAAAGAGAAAAACTAATCATCAAGATAGATGCTTTACGAGCGAAAGATGCACTCCTAAAAACTCTATCCTTAGAAAAAACAAAAGAAAATATAGATATAGAAAACATAAGTAACTATCTTGTAAAAAATCTAATAAAAAATTCTCTTGATATCAAAGCTTTAAGCGATGAGTTAAAAGAGTTCGACAAGAGTATAAAACAGTCGGACGCAGAGCTAAAATTAGAGTTTACATGTAAGGAGTACGGACAAACTCTAAAAATCTCTTATCCTAAAAATGGCATTAAATACACTCCTTTTTATAACATAAGTGCAAATATACCCAATAAATCTGTTCTTATAGAGAAAAAAGCAACTCTTTTTTTTACAGGCAACAGAGACTTTGAAAATGTAGATTTAAACATATATTCATACGCATACAACCAAAAAGTAGCTCCTCAAAAGTTTTATCCTAGATACTTAGGACAAAAAAAAGTAGCTGGGTTTGCAAAATCTATGGTAGATATGGATAGTGAGTCAGTAGCAAACAGCGAAGCCCTAATAGTTACGCATCAAAACCTAGCAACAAAGTCAGTATATAAAATAGAAAGTGTAAATCTAAAAAGCAATAAGAACAATCTATTGGATATAGACAAAGAAGTTGTTGATGCTTCATTTAAGACAGTCATAGATGCTTATGGTTCAAACAGAGCATACTTAGAAGCGGTCATAAAGACAGATAAAAACTACAGTTCAGCCAAAGCAAACTTCTTCTTAAACCAAAACCCAATCTCGACAAGACATATCCCCGTGATAAAAAAAGGCGAAGAGACAAAGCTATACTTTGGAGAAGATGAACATATACAAATAACAAAAGAACTTATCAAAACACTAGATGAAAAAACATTTTTTGGCGACAAACAGATCTCAACACAAAACTGGAAATACACAATAACAAGCAAAAAGCCATACTCTACAGATATAGAGTTTATAGAGAGAGTACCTGTTTCAAAAGATGGAGATATCGTAGTTAAAACTCTAGCAAAACCACCATTTAGCTCCCAAAGTGCGAAAGGGAAAACTATCTGGAATTTTAAACTAGACCCCCATGCAAAAAAAGATATTATTTTTGGGTATGAGATAAAAAAGGCGGACTAAGTCGTCTTTCTTTCTAGCTCCTTTTCATTTGTCACATTGTAGATAAAGCTAAAAACCTCTGCAACAGCCTTGTATAGGTTATTTGGTATCTCTTGGTCTATATCTATCTTAGTAAGAAGCTCTACTAAGTCTTCATCTTTTTTTATAGGAAGCTCATTCTCTTCGGCTATCTTTATAATCCGTTTGGCAATTTTTCCTTTGCCCTTAGCAATAACCTTCGGAGCATTTTCTTTATCCAAGTCATATCTAAGTGCTATCGCTTTCTTCATTTTACTGTCCCCTTTTTACTGAACAAGTCTAGTAAAAATTCCTCGCTACTGTTGCACGAAGTAGGAACTTCTGTATGTCTCATGTCATATCTCTTATCTTGTCCATAAACTGCTTGCCATATCTCTCAAGCTTCACTTGTCCAACGCCGTTTATATCTAAAAAACTCTCTTCGTCACTTGGTAGTGAGCTTGCCATCTCTTTTAGAGTCGCATCTGAAAAGACTATATAAGCAGGAACTCCATCTTTGTTTGCAATCTCGCTTCTTAGCTCCCTTAGGGCTTCAAAATGCTCATCTTTATGTTCAAAATCTATATCTTTTCTAACAAGAGATACTTTTTTATCTCGCTTTTGAAATATCTCTTCATCAACAGAAACTTTCTCTTTGCCTTTTAAAACATCAACCCCAAATGCCGTCAATACAAGCTCTCTAAACTCGCCTCGCCTCAAAGCCTTAAGCTCAAAAAGCTTATCAGCTATCAAGCTCCAACTTGCCTTTGTGATTTCATCTCCTATGCCATAAACACTTAGCTTATCGTGTCCATTGTCAAGAACTTTTGTGTTTTTTGAGCCTCTTAATATATCTATGATGTGTGCTTTTCCAAAGTTTTGTCCAGTCCTATAAATCGTCGAGAGCAGCATCCTTGCTTCTTTGCTTATATCAAGCTCTTCAACATCCTCTTTTTGACAGTTGTCACAAAGAGTCTCACACTCATCAATACTCTCTTCAAAATACCCCACAACAGACTTGTGCCGACATACCCTAGAGTTTGCATAAGCATAAAGCTCTTCTATCTTGTTTTTTGCATAATTCTTATATCGCTCGTCTTCTATAGAGTTCATAAGCTCACTCTTTTTAACAACATCACCCATAGAGTAAAGCAACAAACACTCACTCTTAAGCCCATCTCTTCCTGCTCGTCCTATCTCTTGATAGTAGCTCTCCATACTTTTTGGTAAGTCCATATGTACAACAAATCGAACATTGCTCTTGTCTATCCCCATACCAAAAGCTATGGTGGCGACTATGATTTTTGTCTCATCTCTTATAAATTTATCTTGTGTATCTCTTCTTAGCTCACTTGGAAGTCCCGCATGATAAGCTAAAGCATCAAAGCCACGACTATTTAAAAACTTTGTTAGCTCCATAGTCTCTTTTCTAGTAAAAGTATAAACTATGCCACACTCATTTTCATAATTTTTCAAAAAGTTAGCAAGCTCAGCTCTTCCATTATCAACTCGCTTTTTTACATTCAAAACAAGATTGTCCCTAAAAAAACTCCCCTTTAGCCTTTGAGGATTCTCAAGCCTTAGAGAACTCACAATATCATCAGCAACCCTGCTAGTTGCCGTCGCCGTAAAAGCCGCTATCGGGATATGTGGAAACTCCTCTTTGATAAAATGAAGTCTTCTATAATCAGGCCTAAACTCATGTCCCCACTCACTAACACAGTGAGCCTCATCTATAACAATAAAACTTATATCAAGATCACCCAAAAGAGATTTAAAACTATCTATATTGGCTCTCTCTGGCGAAACATAAAGCAGTGAAATCTCTTTTTTGTAAAGCCTTCTATACACATCACTTATCTCGTTTTGTGTTAGCTCACTTGTTAGCTTATCCGCTTTTATGCCATTTTGAGTTAATCCTAAAACTTGGTCGTTTATAAGAGCTATCAAAGGCGATATGACAACAGCAAGTTGCTCTGTAAAAAACAGAGCTGGTAGTTGATAACAAAGCGACTTTCCGCCGCCTGTTGGCAAGATAGTAAGCAAGTCTCTCTTAGAGATAATAGCCTCAATGCTCTCTTCTTGAAGTGGTCTAAAGCTGTTAAATCCAAACTGATTTTCTAAAATTTTTTTTATGCTCATTATGCCTCTATGTTTAAACTTGTTCCTAGTTGCTCTAGGGGGTTTTGTGACTCATCGTCTTTATCTCGTTTTTTTAGTTGCACTGAAGAGGGAATCAGTCCAAGTTTGTTTATGCCCTGTTTTAGCTCCATTAGATTATCTTGAACTAGCTTTAAAAACTCATCTTTTTGTGCAAAAACAGAGATATTGATATGAATATCCTCGAACAACATCAACATTATATCAATCTTTCCATACTCTTTTAACTTTATATTTATCTCACAAAAAAAACGATTCTCTT
>CAYOWG010000060.1:3956-7118 GCA_964407605.1 uncultured Sulfurospirillum sp.
CTTATCTGCCTTGGGAGCATCTAAAATCTTCTCGATACTCTTTACATGTAGAGCTTGGGCTTGTGGAGATTTGCTCAAGAGTTGTTTTATCTGTGCTAGTAGTTCTTTTACGCTCGTTTGTGTAGGCAGAGCATCTAGTTTTTTCAGCAAAAGCTCTACTGTCTTGGGTAGATCTGGCAAAACTTTTATCACTTTTACAAGGCTTTGTAAGCTTTGCATAAAAACACTATCTATCTTTTTTGCACTCAAAAGTACATCTATGTTCTTTAATATTTGAAGATTTTGTTTTGGCAAATTTTTCACTAGCAACTCTTTTAGATTTACTAAAACCTCTTTTAGTGGCATCGGCATTGTTTGTATTTTTTCAGAAGCGAGTTTTGATTCTAACAAGATTCCAGATTTGGTTAACTCCTGCTTTAGCGTTTCAGGCTTTATATCCTTTACATGTAGAAGCAGCTTTTCTAAAACAGGCACAAACTTTGATAGAGATTTATCACTCTTTACAAGGCTTAATAGTCTTGATATCTCATCTGTTGTATTTTTCATAAGCTTTGGTATATTGCTTTGTTTTATCTCTTGGAGTATATTTTGTTTTGTTTTTGTATTGCTAGCTAATTCCTTGAGGAGAGTATTTACTATCTGCTTAATCTCGCTTGGCTTAACTCGATCACTCTTTGTTAGAGTATCTGTTTGAGCTGAAGTTATCTTCTGTATCGTATCTTTGACATTTTTATTATCAGATTTTAATGCAAGGTCAAACAGAGCTTTAGTTGTAACTCTCATCAAGCTACCCCCAATAACCTTTTAAAAGAGTAACACTTCCCGAGAGAACAAACTGAACAGCAATCGCACCAACAATAATCCCCATCAATCTACTTATGATTTTTTGTCCCGTAATCCCTAAAAACTTTTTGATATAAATACTATTTTTAAAAGAGAGATACACTGACAAAGCAACTATCAAAAACGCAAGAACCAAGGCAGCTAACTCAACAATAGTATGAGTGTGAAACTTCAAAATCAAAACCGTAGCAAAAACACCAGGTCCAAAAGTAATAGGAATAGCAAGAGGAATCACAGAAAAGTCCTCATGCTCTTTAACCTCAGCAAGCTCCTCTTTTGTCTGATTTTTGTTTGAACTTGAGCCATTTACCATCTTTATAGCCATCAAAAGAAGAATCAAACCACCCATGACTTTTAGAGAGTCTAGCTCTATGCCAAAAAGATTTAAAAGAAGATTTCCAACTGCAAGAACTACTACGAAAGCTATTATAATAGTTATCGTAGATTTAAAAGCAATCTTGTTTACCTCTTCTTTGGTGGTGTTTGTAGGAAGAAGCGAGAGCATAATAGCACTCACTCCGATGGGATCTACTATCGCTATTAGCGTAATGGTGTGTTGCAATAGTAGATTTAAAAACTCCATTAAAACTCAGTCCTTAAAACCGCTCCATTGCTTGCATTGGTCACTAGCAATCTATACTGCTTTAACCAACTGCCAGTAATATTTTTGACCATTGGTTTAAAATCTGCTCTTCTTTCTTCTAGCTCTTCTTCACTCAAATCAACCTCTATACTGTAAGCATCAACATCTATAGATATCTTATCCCCATCTCTCAAAAGCCCTATCGTGCCGCCCTCAGCAGCCTCAGGAGAGATATGACCGATACTAAGCCCACGAGTCGCCCCGCTAAACCTACCATCCGTTATCAAAGCAACACTTTCCCCAAGACCCTTGCCCATAATAAGGCTAGTAGGAGCCAACATCTCTTGCATGCCAGGACCCCCCATAGGTCCCTCATAGCGGATAACTACAACATCTCCTGCTTTGACTTTATTGCTAATAATTCCTGCGATTGCAGCTTGTTGAGAGTCAAAACATACTGCTTTGCCTACAAAACTTCTCTCGCCGATGATGCCCGCTGTCTTTATAACACAACCTCCCTTAGCAAGATTTCCAAAAAGTATCGCCAAGCCGCCAACTTTTGAGTATGGATTCTCTAAGGTGTGGATTATACCAATATCTTTTATGCTAGAGTCTTTTATCCTCTGCCCTATCGTCTCGCCTGTTACTGTTAGATTGTCTAGATAAAGAGAGCCATTGTCTCGCCTACTTATCTCCTTCATAACGGCATTTACTCCTCCAGCCCTGTCCACATCTTCCATGTGTATATGCTCGATTGAAGGAGATATCTTTGCTATATGTGAGACTTTTTTGCTTATCTCGTTTATATCAGCTATATTAAAATCTACTCCAGCCTCTTTTGCGATTGCTAGCATGTGAAGCACAGTATTTGAGCTTCCTCCCATTGCCATGTCTATCGCAAAGGCATTTCTTACTGATTTTTCATTTAGTATGTTTCTAATCTTGTACTTATCATCAAGTGCAATCTCACAGACTCTCTTTGCAGCCGCCCTTATAAGCACCTCTCGCTCAGGAGTCAAAGAGAGGATAGTTCCATTGCCAGGCAACGCTATACCCATCGCCTCACAAAGAGTATTCATGCTGTTTGCAGTAAACATACCAGAGCAACTCCCACTTCCAGGACATGCATTGCACTCGATATCAAGCAGTTCTGCCTCATCTATCTCACCTATCTCAAACTTACCTACCGCTTCAAATGCAGCTGCCAAATCGATAGGCTTGCCATCTTTAGTGTGACCTTTTTTCATAGGACCCCCACTAACAAAAACGGTTGGCACATTGACCCTTAAGGCCCCCATAATCATACCAGGGACTATCTTGTCACAGTTTGGCATACATATCATCGCATCAAGCTTATGAGCATTCATTACAGTTTCGATAGAATTAGCTATAATCTCACGAGAAGGAAGAGAGTAAAGCATACCATCATGCCCCATAGCAATCCCATCATCAACCCCTATCGTATTAAATTCAAACGGAACACAGCCATTTTTTCTTATCTCATCTTTCATAATCTTGCCATAATCTTGCAAGAAAAAATGCCCAGGAATGATATCTATATGTGAGTTTACAACCCCTATAAAAGGCTTGTCAAAATCTTCTGTTTTCACGCCAGTCGCTCGAAGCAAACTTCTATGAGGTGTTCTATCATACCCTTTTTTAATCTGATCACTACGCATATAAACCCTTTAGTTTTTTCTTATTATAACCAAATTTATTTCTTTTGCGTAATCTAT
>CAYOWG010000061.1:0-7046 GCA_964407605.1 uncultured Sulfurospirillum sp.
CTAAGATTAAATTTTTATAGTTTTTCCATCTGTATAATACCAATAAAAAATAGAGTAGTTACGAAAAAAAGAATTAAATCATCATAGCTTAACTTAATCACTTTGTGTGATGTTTTTTTGCAATTTGAGCTAATTCCCCTTGTGATACATGAGGCTGATAACTCATCAGAGAGCCTCGCACATCTCATCAAAAGAGGCACTAGTAAAAACTCTACTGATTTTATTGGTTTTAAAATTCCAATTTTTAATCCCCTTACTCTTAGGGCATCTCTAATTGCTCTGTATTCAACCTGTATAGTTGGGATAAATCTAAGAGTTACTGCAAGTGGCAATACTATATAGATGGGTACTTTAAGTCTCTCCATAGCTTTTATGAGATCGGTTATTTGTGTTGTTGCTAAAAATAGTTTTGCCCCCATAAACATCAAAGCAATTTTTCTAAGAGCATCTACTATATGTCCTAAAGATTGTAGCTCTAGTGAAAAGCTTATGGATAGATAGTATGCCATAATAGTTAAGATTAAAACTACCGTAAAAAGCTTTAATGCAAATCTTACTTCTCCAACGACTATTAACAAAATTGCAAAAATCAGATAGGGTGCAAGAGAAACAATAAAATTTTCTACAATAAACAGAGTAGAAATCAGGAGCATTATGGATAAAAACTTTATCAGGGGATGAAAAACATCTCCTAGATTTTTAGTTTTCATCAAACATCTCAGAGTAAAGGTCTATTTTCTCTATTGATTTATCATTACCAATCTTACTATCTTTTACTGAGATAACTCTTGTGCAAGTATCACTTAAAAATTCATAATCATGAGATATTATGCAAACAATTTTACCATTAGTAGCCAATTTTTTAATACTATTGCTTATAATCTTCATATTTTTAAAATCGAGCCCACTTGTCGGCTCATCAAAAAAAACTATATCACGATTTTGGAGTAGTGCGACACCAATCACAATCCTCTGTTTTTGCCCCATAGATAAGGAGCCAGGATGAGCATCTTTGTATTTTAGCATACCTAAACTTTCTAAGATAGAAGTGGATAGCATTTGTTCTTCATGAGTAGCATTGCAGCCAAGAAGCATCTCATCCTCTACAGACTCGCTATATAGTTGGTAGTCAGGGTCTTGCATAACAAAATAACATTGTTTTAACCGCTGTTTGGAGTTAAGCTTCTCGTTATTTATATAAATTTCTCCCTTGTTTGGCTTCAATATGCCCATCAAAATTTTTAATAGTGTAGTTTTTCCAGCCCCATTTGAGCCAATAACCCCAACAATCTCTCCTGCTGAAATTTTAAATCCAATGTTTTTAAGTAGATAGTCTGACTTCTTATATTTGAAAAAGAGATTTTTAACCTCCAAAGATAGAGAGCTTTTTTTAACTAAAGAGGTTTGATTGGACCTCTTTTTGAATACAAAAGATCTTAGTCCTTGTGAGTTGAGATATTTGGTGGACAATTTTTTTAATTTTGAAGAGTCTGCACTCCAGCTTATTTTACCGCTGTCAATATAATAAAAATTATCAATAATATCTCTTAAATAGTATAGCCTATGTTCAGAAATTATGATTGTAAATCCTTTGTCTTTAAGAATTTGTAAATTTATGCCTAGTTCAATCGTAGATTTTGCATCTAAATTTGCAGATGGCTCATCAAGAAGAATGATATCAGGATTTAGTGCAAAAGCAGAGGCAATAGCCACTTTTTGTCTCTCTCCGCTAGATAGTTCAAATACACTTTTGCCTTTTAATTTTTCTATTTTTAACAAAGAAAAAACCTCGCTAATTCTACTGTTTATCTCATCTACCGTAGTGCCGTAGTTTTCAAGACCAAAAGCCACCTCACTCACAGTTTCTGTTGTAAAAAATTGAGACCTAGGGTCTTGAAAAACTGAGCCACATACTGCTCTATCCTCCCATAGCTCTCTACCTTTTAACTCCTTATTGCCAATCAAAATTGAACCCTCTATTTCACCGCCATAGATTTCAGGAATCAAGCCATTTATGCAGCGAGTTAGTGTTGTTTTTCCTGAACCACTAGCACCACAAAAAACTATACACTCCCCTTTTTTAACCTCTAAGTTTATACCATCAAGAGTATATGGATTTGTCGAAAAAAACTTATACCTAAGATTTTTTATGACTAGCACTATACAATACCGGCTTTAATAAAGTGTTTTTTTAACATTCTAGTTCCAATAAATCCACCAATTATCCCGCTTATAAATACACTCAATGAAGTAAAAATAATAACTATTGAAGTAAAAATATTTGACAATGTCGTGTTGTGATGCAGTTCACTACCGCTGTATAGGCTTAAAAACCAATCTGTAAAAATTATAAAAAGTAAAAGCTGTCCCAGGTATAGCCCCGTAATAAAGATACTATAAGCAAATATTATTCTAATGGTTCCACTTTTGTTTCCAGCAACCCTATCAGCAATGTAACCAAATAGAGGACCTAGTATGAGAGTTCCATATAGTCCCATTATTAAAGAGAAGATAGTGCCTTGAATAACTCCAGATAAAAAAAAGATATTTTTGCTTTCAGTTTTAAGTAGCAGGAGTATAAAAACAGGCCCATTTAACAAAGCGATGATGATAGGCGATAAAGAGATATACAAAAAAGGTACTCCAGCAAAAACTATACTCGCTATAAAGTAGATTACCCTTGCTATTGCATTAAAAATACCTATAGTAATTAGGTCTTTAATAAAGATTGATTTACTGCTCATATCTACTTAGTCGCGACAGTGAAGTAGTTGACGGGGTCTCTATTTAAAATCTCCTTAGTCTCTACATTGAAACCTGAGTCTTTTAGTAAATTATCAATGTCTTTCATGTAAAAAAAATAAAACTTAGGGATAATCTTTAAAATATAGAGTAGTTTTAAAAAGTTAAAACCAACTCTATTTTGCCATTTTACAGGTTCTGCATAGCATTCAGATGTAGTGATTATCGAACCTTGTGGTGCTAGTAGTCTATATGCTTCATCTAGTAAAGCTCTAGGATTATTGACTACATGTAAGGCACTAATTAGCACTATCTTATCAAAGCTTTCGTTGGGGTATTTTGTGTCAAGTGCATCTAAAATTTTAAAGTCTATATTGTCTACATTAAGCTTTTTTGCTTTTTGCTTTGCTACTGATATCATCCCTTTTGATAAATCAGTAGCTACTAAATTATCGACTTTTTTTGCTATTGCTAGACTTACATTTCCTGTTCCACAAGCTAATTCTAAAACTTTATCGCCCCCTTCTATATGTGTTAGTACCTGTTTTACTGTAGCCTCTCTTAGCTCTTTGTAGGATTCAAATATCCTGTCATATCTGCTAGCTATCTTGTCCCATATCATGTAGTGTTTACCGCCCAATCAAAAAAATATAAAATTTTTAGGTGTACTGTTTTTATACTCTATGAATTTATCCCCATACATCTCTTCACACATCCTCTCTTCATATTGAACCATTATCTGATAAAGTAGAAAAAATAGAAAACTCAATAGAAGAAAAAAAATAGAGTTTGCCATAAGAGCCACACCCACAAGATAGATGACCGAGCCGAAATATTCAGGATTTCTACTAATTTTGTATATACCTGTCTCTATTAACTTATGTTTTGGTGCCGTTGTAAATATATATATAGCACATAAAGATATAAATAGTCCTATGCAACTTACAAATAGTCCTAACCAAAATATAGGAGTATTATACACAAAAGGAATAAAAATAGTTAATAGTAATGAAAAAATAAACACTAAAATACAACCATAATAGATGATTTTTTCATTATTGTTCATAGGAGGTATTACAAATATTTTTTCAAAATTCCCCCCTATGAGTTTAACCATCACTCTTGGAGTGATGACAAGTACAATTGATGCAATGTATGTATTATAGATACCTATTTGAAAATCTGGATAAAAATCCATATTTAAAATCTGTAATCAATTTTTAGACCAATCTCTCTTGGCTCACTATAGACAGTATAAAATCCACCGAAATATCCATCCGCATCATATTTCTTATTTAAGATATTTTTACCATAAAGATATATGTTTATATCATCTAACTCGTATCCTATTTTAGTGTTTACAATCTCATAAGCATCTCTAGAAAACCTGTTTGTTTTATCTAGGTACATTTTCCCATAACCAATCAAATCAACTCTTGCATAATACCCAGCAGAGCTTCTGTATTGTGTTCCTATATTAAAATTATATTTTGGAGCATAAGGATTATAGTTTCCAGTATGATCTCCTTTAATATCACTAAATTTGTCAAACTTTGTATCATTATACCCAAAGCCTGCCTCTAGTGAGATAGTATCGGTTATGCTTGCAATAGCTTCTAGTTCAAAGCCTTGTGAACTTGCCTCTGCTGCATTGGTTGTATATGACTCTACCGCTGAGATATGTTCAACTACCTGCATATTTGAAATATCCATATAATAGATTGCACCATTTAGGATTAGTCTATTGTGAAATAATTCACTTTTTACACCAATCTCATAAGACCAAAGCTCCTCTTGATTGTAACTATAAAATATAGGATTTGTTGCCATCCAGTTAAATCCACCTGAACGATACCCTTTTGATGCACTTATATAGGTCATTATGTGTGGGGTATATTGATAATTTAAGGCGACTTTTGGAGTAAAACTATCCCAAGACTCGTCTGTTTTAAAGCTACGCAAATCATCCTTAAACTCTTGCTTCTCTTTTTCATATCGCAAACCTGCTACAAGACTAAGCTTTTTGCTTAGCGGATAGGTCAAGCTAGAAAATAGTGCATAAGTATCTCCTTCTATACTCTTATCTCTTGAGCGTGGAGGACTTATGGTGAGTATATCAATCTTATTGTCTGCCTTATCAAAATAGAGACCTGCAAGCCATTTTAGTCTATCTTTTGAGTAGTTTAATCTAAACTCTTGAGATATTGTTTTGTATTCATTGTTGTTTTGAGTATGTATCATTGTTATAGGCAGTTTGTCCATGTCAGCTAAAAAATCTTGTTCACTAATCCAATTTGTACTAATTGAGGTAAAAGTTAGCTCACTGCTTATGTCATAAACTGCTCTTAAAGAGTATGCAGTATTTATTGAATTTTGTTTCTCTTTGGCATTTGACAACACTTCTCTATCATTAGGAGCAGGAACATCAAACATCATGGAGCCTAGTTTACCTAGATTTACGTTGCCTGCATAGCCATCATACTTAAGTCGTGAGATAATTAGTGATATATCTAGCTCATCTGTCGGTGTCCACCTAAAATTGGCTTTACCATAAAGATATTTTTGATCATTAACCATATCACCTGTTATAGCATGTTTTATAAAGCCATCTTTTTGGTAGTGGCTTGTAGATATACCAAGAAATAGCTTATCTTTCTTGATAGGACCACTTAGACTTACTGAAAGCTCTCTTTTGTTATCCTCTCCTATGCCTAACGAAATTTTTCCTCTAGTTTCATTATCGGGTTTTCTAGTTATGATATTTATAGCTCCCGCTTCTGTACCTTTCCCATAAAGTGTTCCTTGAGGCCCTCTTAAAATTTCAATCCGCTCAATATCAAGTAGTCCATCATCAAAACCCCATGCTGAAAGTATAGGAACCCCATCTACGAACAGACCAACAGTAGAGTCCAGTGATTCAAAAGGAGCTGAAATACCTCGAATAGTAGGAGAAGTTATTCCTCTTCCCCCATGCTCGAAAAGCATTAAATTTGGTGTAAAATCTGCTATTTCACTTACAGATTTTATGCTTTTATCTTCAATTGCAAACTCATTAAATACCGAAACACTCATAGGTATTTTTTGCACATTTTCCTCTTGTTTTTGTGCAGTTACAGTAACTGTATCTAGCTTTTTAATCTCATCAGCATTAGCCAAATTAACTAAAATAGCTGCTACACTCAAAGAAAGGATCATTGTATTTTTTTTCATTACAAACTCCTTGGTATTTTTAAGTTATGTTAAAGTATAATAGGAACAGATATGAAAATCAATACCAAATAATTTAATAAAGGTTTTTATTAAATGCGAAAAGGAGTTTTATGTCAAAAGTTGAGTATCAAAACTTTAAAAACTTTCTATTTGACCAAAATAACAAAAAATTTATATCCACTACGGTTATACCAGAGCAGTTAGGAGAGGGTTGGGTAAAAGAGATAAAAGTTGATAAAAATATCTTTTTAGTTAAGAGTGATATCGCATTAAATAAGAGTATGCAACTAGATACAAAATCGACTATAGATGGTTTTGTCTTAATGTTTCACTTAGAAGGAGAAATGCAGTATAAAAGCTTACTATCCAACTACAAAATAGAGCATAAGAGTGGCTTTATGGCCGTAAGCATTGTCAATAATGAGAAAGGAACTCATAAGCTTATGGGGATGAAAAATTTACTTATTGTCGTTAAAAAAGAGTTTTTAGAACAAAACCTCTCTAAAGATACCTATAAAAAGCTGTTTTTATATTTGGAAAAGAGAAATTTTCATCTACTCTTAAAGCATAAAAAAACAGAACCCTTAACTGCAATTTTAGTAAATGAGATATACAATACAAAATATCAAGGAGACCTTGAGAGGGTTTTTATTCACTCAAAAGTACTTGAGATTCTGTTTATTGAGCTAAATAATATATTTGAGAACAATAAAAAAAACATAGATAACAGCAAGTTAAAGTTAGATAATTATGATGTAAATGCTATCAAAAGAGCAAAAGAGGTCTTGTTAGACAACATGCAAAATCCTCCTAGCGTTATTGAGTTGGCAAAATATGTTAAGCTAAATGAGTTTAAGCTAAAAACAGGATTTAAACAGGTATTTAAGATAACCCCATATAAACTTCTTCATGAGCACAGAATGAAAGTGGCAAAAAAGCTACTTGAAAATGGTGATTTAAATGCTACAGAAGTTGCAAATAAAATTGGCTACAAATATGTCCATAATTTTTCAAAAGTTTTTAAAGAGGAGTTCAATGTTCTACCTAAAGATTTAATGGCAAAGAGAAAGCATACTTTTTAAAGTACTACTCAA
>CAYOWG010000062.1:0-6915 GCA_964407605.1 uncultured Sulfurospirillum sp.
ACCAGCTATAATACCAAAAGAGATATGCACAAGAAGTGCGTTTTTAAATTCTGCAGATATAAAAGCAAGCACAATACAGACAACAAGTATCTAGTGAAAATATCTAGTTACTCTTGACTATATAAACTCTTTTTTGTCATAAATTCATTATAGCAAAAAAGAGTTGGATGTTGGTTTAGAGACCCAGCTCTGCTTTAACTGCTTCATTTGACTTGACAATATCACCACTGCCGTGGATGATATGAGGAATGCAACCCGTGCATACATCTACGCTTTGTCCATCTTTAGTTGCTTTTATAAATACTGTGCCTGGTACAGCCTCGCTAGTTTTAAGGCATACATTGCATACGCTCAAGTTGTTGATTTCCATAATTATCCTTTAAAATTTTGAGTATTATACAAGATAAACAAATAAAACAAAATGAAATACATCAAGGATTGATGATAATAAATATCAATAAAAAAGGAGGGTTTAAGTTTTATTTGAATATACTAATAATAATTATCAATAAGGAGTAAGTATGTCAGTTTTAGTAATAGGTGCAGATGAGATAACCCCGATAAAAGCAGTTTTAAATGACTTGGGAGCTGGTAAAATTACCCATTGGGATGCTAGAAAAAAGAGCAGTATTCATAGAAAAGTAATTCCGCAAGATACAGAGTGTATAGTATTGCTTACTAGTTTTTTAAACCACAACTCTATGAAGTATTTTAAAAAGATGGCAAAAAAGAGAAGTATTCCTTTAGTTTGTTCAAAAAGAAGCGTTAGTTGTGTTTATAGCGAGTACTGTAAAACTATGAAGCTTGAAGATGACTTTGAGTGTAGAAAAGCACAAAATCAACGCTAGCTAGCTTGATAGAAAGTATGATATAATCCTAAAAAATATTTAGGAGAAATTATGCCATTATTGGATAGTTTTATGGTAGATCATACAAAGATGCCAGCACCCGCAGTGAGAGTTGCAAAGACTATGAAAACACCATCAGGTGATACGATTACAGTTTTTGACTTGAGGTTTTGTAAACCAAATAAAGATGTGCTTTCGAGCAAGGGAATTCATACGCTTGAACACCTTTATGCTGGATTTATGAGAGAACATCTCAATGGTGATGGAGTAGAAATCATTGATATCTCTCCTATGGGTTGCAGGACAGGCTTTTATATGAGTCTGCTTGGAAGTCCAGATGAGCTTAGAGTTGCAAGTGCTTGGCGAGAGTCTATGGAGGATGTGCTTAAGGTAGAAAAACAAGATGATATACCCGAACTCAACATTTATCAGTGCGGCACTTTTAAAATGCACTCACTTGACGAAGCAAAAAGCATAGCAAGCAATATATTGAAAAGTGATATCGCTGTCATGAGCAACAAAGAGTTAAAGCTAGATACGACTAAGATAGACTAAAAGCATCTTTTTTATTTGCTCTTTTATAGCTTAGCTTCTTCCCAAATCCAAGTCTATTGTCTGTAAACTTTAGCTCTTTTACATGTAGAGTCCATAGTGTTGGATTTAGAGCTAAGGCGTAAGGGAAAGTCTTTAGATAGAAGGCTTTTTCTTTTATACTTGCTTTTTCTATAGTCCCATAAAATTGTAATCCTCTTATCTTTCCTATCTCGTTAGTTTCTAGAGCTATAACTGCTGAATAATTTGGATTTTGTTTTAGATGCATTATATGTTTTGTACTTTCACTTGAAGCAATAATAAAGTTAAATTTATCTTCATTAAAGGCATAAAAACAGCTTGCACTATGAGGAAAATTGTCTTTACATGTAGAGATGCAAAGAAGATGATGCTCGTTTACAAATTCTAGGATTTTTTTCAAGCACTCATGCCTTGAAGGGCATTTTGTATAGTTTCAAGATTGCTTAAAACATAGTAAATTGAGACTATCCAGATAAGCATAATAAAGCTTTGGAATGATAAAAATAATCTTTTTTTGATTTTGTGTCTAGCTACAAACATAGCCATAAATGCCCCAAAAACTCCCCCAGCAATGCTAAAGAAGTAAAGACTCATCTCAGGAACTCTTTCTCTGTCCTTTAGTGAGTAATATTTATCAATAATAAAGAGAAAAAATGTAAATATATTGATAGATAAAAGGTACCAAAGTATAATCGGAATGGCTGGCATAAAGCTGTTGAGGATAAAGCTAAGAGCCGCCAAAGAGAACATCAATAAAATACGAAAACCATTACAGCACATAACGCACCTTTTTTAAATGATTATAGCATAAAAGGGTTTTATCTGTTTTTATTTCAATAGTTTTTGCGAAAGAAAACTTGATGTAGTAACGCTTGCAGAGCTAGAGGTTTTGAAACTAATGTGGTACAGAGGAAGAATTCAAAGTTGGCTAATGCTTGGCTTCAATATAATTAAACCTAAATAATGCTAATATAATACCTTTTACACAGAGGTAATTATCATGGAAATATTTTTGATGATAGCAAAGTATATAATATTGGGCTTGCTTGTATTTATTGGATCAGTGGTTATTACAAAGGTTGTTGGAAAATTTATTGAAAAATCCAAAAAGGATAATTATGACAAATTATGAATATATAAAAGAGATGTTACTTTTACAACAAAAGCTAAACGATGAGACAAACGGTATTGGTTGGGAAAATGGATATACAAAAAATGACCGTATCATAAACTGGAAGCGATGCATATATATGGAGAGTGCGGAACTCATAGATAGCTTTAATTGGAAGCATTGGAAAGATATAAACAGCAACATAGATTGGGATAATGTAACAGTTGAGATAGTAGATATCTGGCATTTTATCATGAGCCTAGCACTAGAAGACTATAAGGTCAATAGTCGTGGAAATATAGATAAACTAACTAGTGATATCCTTGATATACAAGGATTTGAAAGTTTTTCAAAAGAGGCGTATTGCATTGACTCTACCTCGTTTATGGAGATAATAAACGATATAGAATCTATCATACACATTACAACTGGCTTCAATATTGATATATTTGATAAACTTATAAAAAAGTATTTTGCATTATCACTAAAGTGCGGAGTAAATCTTAAAATTTTATATAAGTTTTATTTGGCTAAAAATGTACTCAATCAATTTCGTCAAGACAATGGATATAAAGAGGGGACATATAAAAAAGTATGGGGTTCAAAAGAGGATAATGTAGCTATGCTTGAGATTTTAAATAGTGATGACTTTGGAGCAGACAAACTTTATAAAGAGTTAGAAAAAGCATATAATGCATAACTTGGTTATAGTCAAGGCAACAAAAGATTTTTTTACTTCTAAGCTCCTTTTTCTATCTCTAGCTCCTTTTATAGTTTCTATTGTCGTCTTAGGAGCTTTTTTTGTTTATGGAAGTGGAGAATTTATAGCTCTGCTTCAAGAGGGCTCTGCGAGCGGTGATTACTCTTATATAGACGAGCAAGCACATCCTGTTTTGGCTTATCTGCTTGGCTTTGCTATTTTTCATTGGCTAATTGTTACTCTTTTTATCGTGCTTGGTACATTTGGCGTTGTGCTTTTTTCTTTGGTGATTGCTGTTATTGTTGTTGGTTTCTTAACGCCATATATTGTTGGTGTAGTGAGGAAAAATAGTTATGCATATATAGAAAAAAGTGAAGACGATGGTTTTATTGTTACTTCTTGGAGTTTGCTTAAAATATTTATAAAATTCTTGTTGATATTTTTGTGCACTCTTCCGTTTTTGCTTCTTCCATTTGTAAACTTTTTTATATTGCAGTTGCCATTTTTTTATCTTTTTTACAGGGTGATGATGTATGATTTGGTTTCATCAGGCATATGCAGTGATGTCGAAGATATTGTAAAAAAACATAGATTTTATCTTTTTGTTACTATGGTTTTTTTCTTTTTTCTATCCTTAATACCGCTCTTTGGCCTGCTTTTACAGGTATTTTTTATAGTTTATCTTAGTCATTTCATCTTGAGTAACTCAAGGCATATTGAGGAAAAAAGTAACACTACTTAAATTAATAAAGAATTAATTCTTAAATTTATTGTTATTTAATATTGTTGATGTATAATACACGACATTTTATTTTTAGGATTGATAATGAAAAAAGAGATTTTATCATTATTCTTAAAAAGTATTATATTATTTGGACTTTTTACTAGCAGCCTTAGTGCTGTTGTTTTCTCTGATAGACAGAATGAAACTCTTAAGATGGTACGCGACATAGCGCTTCAGTACCCAAATTCCAAAGGTGAAACTTTTGAAAATACAGCAATGGCAATCTGTCTCACTGAGACAAGTGCTGGTCTGTTTAAAGTAGGTGACATTGGAAAAGACCCAAATATATTTAATGCTTCTTTAGGGATAATGCAAGTTAGACTTGAGACCGCAAAGTTTGTAGCAAAAAAGTTAAACTGGACAGAAGTTCTAGAGATGAGCGATATAAGGCTTGTAAATAGACTTTTAAGTGATGATAAGTTCAATGCAAAAATGGGCATAAAATTTATAGTTTGGTTAAATAACTACACAAAGCATAATTACTTTAGAACAGTAAGCCGATACAATGGTGGTAACTATAACTATTCATACTACAATAGAGTTATGAAAAATATGCAACTTATAAGAAAGTATGCAAACTTAGATTAGTTATTATAGACTATGCTTCTGCTTTTTGGGGTCTCAAAGAACTCTATTTTTGAGACTTCAATATCAATTTTTGACATCTTTTTTGTAACGATTTTCATAAGCCAAGCTGAGATATTTTCACTTGTTGGCACAAAATCAACGATTATGTATCCTTCATACATCTCAAAAAAATGCTCAGGTTTGCCCTTCAAAATACTCAAATCAGGCTTTTGATATCCGTCTTTACATGTAAGAAGATTTTGTTTGTCTGCATAATCAGGAAGTAAGGTTGAAAAAAGTGGGTCGTTTATATCTATGATAAACTTATGGTCAAGCGTAGTATCCAAAAAGTGTTTAAACCAGTTGAGGTGATGAAAATCAGTAACCATGCCATTTTCCAGTTTGTCACTAGAAAGATAGACTATCAAGCGTCCTTGATGACCATGAAGATGGCGACAAGCAAGACAACTGTCCATTGAAAACTCTACATTTAGAGTTTGAGACCAGACTCTGTGTCCATAACAAAAATCAAATTGTTTGGCTATTTCCCATTTCATCATGACTTACGTTTAGCCATAAATATTTAGAAGATTATTGTTGCTTTGTATAGCTTTTCGATTCTCTTGGGCCTTGATATTTTCAAAAACTTGAGATTTTTGATTTGTTTTTTTAACATTGTTTTCTTCTTGAGTTTTTGTTGATAAATCTACTTTATCATTGTTTACACTTCTGTCTAATCTGCCAATTTGAATTTGACTTGAATAGGGTGAATGGAATATATAACTATTGATTTGCATAGAAACCCCTTGTAAATTTTAGCTATATTATTATACCATATCTACATGTTAAAAATAGTAGATATATTTTACTCCATACAAGGAGAAGGTAAGTTTAGCGGATATCCTTGTATTTTTATAAGGTTACATGGATGCAATCTTGATTGTTATTTTTGTGATGAAGACTTGCACAAAGGAGCATACGAGAGCTTTACATATGCAGAGATTTTACAAAAAATAAAAGAGCATCCATCACGACATATAGTTATTACAGGCGGTGAGCCTAGCTTAAATGATATCAATGAGTTCATAGATGCTTTGCATGAAAAAGGCTACAGTGTTGCAGTGGAAACCAATGGATATAAGTTTGTGAATATTAAAAATGCAGATTGGATAACTTATAGTCCAAAAGATTGGAATGCTTTACATGTAGAAGGTTTTAATGAATACAAGTTTGTCGTAGGACATCAAAGTGATATAAAAAAGCTTTTACATATTAAGAGCAATAAACCAATATATATCCAACCACAAAGCAACAAAGATACAGTAGATAAAAAAAATACAGATTTTTGCATAGATCTAGTTAAGAAAAACCCTCACTTTAGATTGAGTGTGCAGTTACATAAATATTTGGGAGTAGAGTAGTGAAAAATAGTGCATTGATAGTTTTTAGCGGTGGTCAAGATAGTACGACTTGTCTTGGCTGGGCTTTGAATCGTTTTGATGAAGCGGAGACTTTGACTTTTGATTATGGGCAGAAGCATAGAGTGGAGATATATCAAGCAAAAAAGATAGCTAAGCTTCTACGAGTAAACAACCGTGTACTAAGCATCGATGCTTTTTCTCAGCTCAATGACTCGGCTTTGATAGATGGGAGCTTGGATATCTCAAGTCCGCACCGAAACAGACCAAGTATGCCAGCTTCTTTTGTACCAAATAGAAATGCTATATTTTTTACCCTAGCTCACGCTTATGCACAAAAACAGGGCATTGAAAACATCATCATAGGCATAAATCAGACAGATTACTCTGGCTATCCTGATTGTAGGCAAAACTTCATCGAAGCACTAGAGCTAACACTTAACCTTGGAAGCGAATCAAACATAAAGTTTCACTCGCCACTTCTTCATCTCACAAAATCTGAAACTTTTAAGATGAGCGAAGAGGAGGGTGTTTTGGAGATTGTACTAGAGGAGTCTCATACTTGCTATAATGGTGACCATAACACAAAAAATCTTTGGGGCTATGGCTGTGGCGAGTGTCCTGCTTGTGTGCTAAGAGAAAAAGGATGGAAAGAGTTTAAAGAAACTCTATAGAGTCGTCCTTGGTAGTTATCATACACAAAAACTCATACTCTTTACCGTAACAGGCCTCATAATAGTGAGCAACTCCAGCAGGGATATAGATAAAATCACCTTTTTTAGCGTGATAAGTATCGCCACCAACTACAACTTTTGCTTCGCCTTCTAAGACATACTGCTGGTGCTGGATGATATTGGTATGGTTTGGCATACTTCCACTAGCTTCTATCTTTATCTTTCTTACCATAAAATCTT
>CAYOWG010000063.1:0-6871 GCA_964407605.1 uncultured Sulfurospirillum sp.
AGTGCTCTTACGAGTCTGTTTAGGATTTTATTGTGCTTCGTTTTCTTTTTTTCTACTAGATACTCGATTCTTTCTCTACATTTTTTACTCTCTAGGACAAAATCACCTTTCAAGAAATTTTTCGAGTTCTGAGATGGCTTTCTCATTTTTAATCCTAAATTTTATCTCTATTCTTCTTGAAGCATCTTTGTCTTCAACTCCATCCTTATCTAGCACGGCATTGGCGTACGACCTTCCGCTTGCACTTACATATCTTTTGAATAACTCTCTATTTTTTGGGTGTTTTTCGTATAAAAACTTCATAACTTCTAATGCTCTTTTTTGAGAGAGTTCTAGGTTGTGTATATAGGTTCCATCAGAGTTTGTATGACCCTCTATGATGATTCTGTCGATATGTTGCTTTATCTCCTCGTCAAGCAAAAGAGTGTTTATATACTTTTTAAACACACTGCTTAGCTCCTCTTTTGCACTCTCTTTAAGCACATAACTGTCTTGCTCAAATAGTATGTTTGAGCTAAACCTTATAGCCCCACTATCTTTATCTATGACTATGCTTTCTCCTAATTTATCTTTTAGTTTAGATACAACTTTTATCCTAATACCTGTTAGACTTTTAATCTTGTATTTAGTTATATCAAGCTCTTCTACTAAGAGTTGGTGTTCTTTGATTTTGACTATAAGCCTACTCTCTAGTTGTGCGAGTTCTTCATCTTTTAGAGTAAGAGTATGGCTGTTTTCTTCTATCTTTCTTGTCATCTCTTGAATCTCTTTTTTTAGCTCCGCTTCTCTTAGGTCATACTCAAACAAAAGGTCTTTTAGTTTTTGTACCTCTTTTTTATTTAGAGCTATCTCTTCGATTTTTGTAGCTATATGCTCTTCTAATAACTCTTTATCAAGCGTAATTTTTTCTATCTGCTTGCCTTGCAGTTCTAGCTGTTTTTTTGCATTGTTTAGTTTAAAAGCTAGGTGTAGGTTTTCTTGTTGTGTGTCTTGCAGCTTGGATTTTATATCCTCAAGCCTTCTTTTTTTATCACTTAACTCTTTTTCGCTCAAACCCAAGGCATCTTTCTCTTTTTGTAAATCAGCCCTTATAGCCTGTAAGTCGGTCTGTATAAAAACATACTTAACAACAATAGCACCCACAAGAAGTATAAAGACAAAAAGCAAACCCGCCATCAAATCAGCATAAGATATCCAAAAATTTCCAGACTCTTTTCTGTTTTTTCTATTTTTGTACATTAGTCTAAATCTTTAAGCTGTTGAAGTGAGTTTACAATCTTTACTACCTCGCTATCTATCGACAGTATAGTATCTTTGAGCCTATTGTGAAACTTCTCATCAAACTCATTTAGGTGTGAGTTGAGTATCCAGCCGATATGTTCAGTATCTTTTTTCATCACTTCAAAATTTTTGACAATTGCTTCGTGGATATTCTCTATATTTTGAGAGCTAAGCTTGCTTAGTGAGTCTGTAATTCTTTCAAGATTTTCATCTTTTACACTGAGTGAGTTTGAGATACTGCTAAGTGATGCAGCAATTTGCTCGATTTTTAAAGATGCTTCGTTAAATTGCAGTATCATCTTTTTGAATTCTTGTGTAATTTGCTCATTGGTGTCTTGAACTAAGCTAGTAATCTTAATGTTTTCACTTAGTAGTCTGTTTGAGTTTTGTATCGCTTTTTGCTCATGAATCATAATCTGTTCAAACACTTCAACTCTCTGAAGTAGTGTTTTGTTCATACTCTCTATCAAGTTATCTTGTGCAAAGTTATGAAATACTTGATTGAGTTTTTCATAGTTTTGCATACTTTTTTGAAAATATGTCTGCTTTATCTCTTCTTTGCTCCAGAAGTGGATTTTTGTTCTTTCTTTTATGATGCTTATCTCTTTTTCAAACCTACTTAAGCCATTTCTATCAAACAGCACCCACCAGATAGATAAAAATATACCATATATAGAGGCATAAAAAGCAGTTCCAACTCCACCAAGAAGAAGTGATATCTCTTTTTCTAAAACAGCAGAGGTTTGAGATGAAAAGTCGGGCATTGAGATAGCAATAGATATAAAAGTACCTAATATTCCAAGCATAGGAAACATACCAGCAGCAACAGAGGAGAAGTTTTCGTCTCTTAGTTTCGAGGTATATTCTTCCACAAAATCACTATAAGAAGCATTTGCTTTTCTCTTTTGACCAATCTCTAAAATGTTGTTTTCTATATAACTGTCAAGATTTTTAATAAAGCTAGATTTTTCTTGTAAAAATTTACAAGTAGCATAAAAGGCATTATGTTTTAGAAAAAATAGATAAATTATAAAAATAATTCCTATCATAAACACGCTATGCCCTTCGACTTTAAAAGGAACCCAACCAATATACCCAATAACAATAAGCATAAAAAGCAAGAAAGGCATGGATAAAAGGTAGATAACATTTTTAAAGCAACTTTTTTGCTGGTTTTCTCTTAACTCAAGATAGGTTTCACTCATAAATATCCTTGATAAAAAGTATTCATGTAGTATAGCAAAATTTTTGATATTTTATCTCAGTATAACAAAAGTTTGTGTAAAATATCAAAATGATAGGATTAGAGATAGCAGACACGCTTGGTATTATTGCTTTTGCTTTGAGTGGCTTTATGGTGGCTGCTCGTGATAGGCTAGATTTGCTAGGGATATTTATAGCCGCATTTTTATCTGCTCTTGGTGGTGGGGTTTTGCGTGATACTGTCGCCGATAGAGTACCTTTTGCTTTTTCTCACACTACTCCTACACTTTTAGTTATAGCTGTTTTAGTTATAGCCATCCTCTTTAAGCTACACAAAAAAAGTGAAATTGAAAACAGTAAATACTTTATCATAAGTGACTCGATTGGACTTATCTCGTTTTCTATAACAGGTGCATTGGTAGGTTTGATGGTAGATTTTAATATCTTTGGAGTAGCTATGCTAGCACTTACAACGGCAGTAGGAGGTGGTATCATGCGTGATATACTTCTCAATCGTCTGCCAGTCGTATTGACAAGTGAGCTTTATGGGACAGTCGCAATTATAGTAGGAGTTATCGTTTTTGTGCTTGAGAGTTTTGAGCAACTTAACAACATATCGCTATTTGTTCTATTTTGTGCTGGATTGACTCTAAGGCTAGTTGCTTACTATAAAAAATGGCACCTTCCAAAGCTTGATTAACAAAAATAGGATATAATCTTTAAAAAACAGGTGATTACATGTACAAAGAGATGGATAAAAAGTATGTCTTAAACACATACCCGAGAAACTATGTCAATTTTAAACAGGGCAAAAACGCAAGAATGTTTGATGAGCAAGGCAAGGACTATATAGATTTTACAAGTGGCATTGGGGTCAATAGTATAGGTCATGGAAATGCAAGATTGGTAGCAGCTATAAGCGAGCAAGCAAGCAACATCATACACACTTCAAACTTGTATCTTATCGAGCCTCAAGCAAAGCTAGCAAAAAAGATAAGCGAGCTTTATGGGCAAGCCGTTGGAACTTTTTTTGCCAATAGTGGAGCTGAAGCCAATGAGGGAGCTATAAAGATAGCAAGAAAATATGGACAGAAAAAGTTTAAAAACAAAAGATTTAAAGTTATAACTTTAGCAAACTCATTTCACGGAAGAACGATAACAACTATAAAAGCAACAGGGCAAAAGAGTTTTCATAAATCTGACTTTGCTCCTTATCCTGAGGGTTTTTCTTATGAGCAGAAGATAGAAGATATATATAGTGCCATAGATGATGAAACGGTAGCAGTTATGATTGAGCTTGTCCAAGGAGAGGGCGGGGTCGCTCCTTTTGATAGGGCTGATATACAAAAACTCGCTTCATTTTTAAAAGAAAAAGAGCTACTTTTTATAGTTGATGAAGTACAAACGGGAGTTTATAGAACAGGCGAATTTTTATGCACGATGCTTTACGATATAAAACCAGATATCATAACTCTTGCAAAAGGTCTTGCAGGAGGTGTTCCTATAGGGGCGGTTGTTACTACCCATAAAGATTTATTTGAAGTGGGTGACCATGGAAGCACTTTTGGGGGCAATTTTTTATCCACTAGAGCTGGGCTTGAGGTTTTAGAGATTTTAGAGGCTTATAAGAGTGATGGAGAGCTTGAGAGGACAATCGAGTATTTTGATTTGAAATTAAAAGAGCTTTTAGTAGAATTTCCAAAGATTTTTTCAGAACTAGCTGGGATAGGTTTGATGAGAGGACTTAGATGTTTTGAGTCAGTTGATTTGTCTAAACTCATCGATAGTGCTTTTGATAGTAGAGTTTTAGTTTTAAAATCTGCTAGAAATACACTTCGTTTTTTGCCTCCACTTACTGTGAGTAAAGAGGAGATTGATGAGGGATTTGAAAGGTTGAAAAATGCGTTTGATAAAATCTCTTAGTTTTTTACTTTTAACGAGTTTTTTATGTGCTAGTGAAAATAGCTCACTTCTCTCAGCTTTAAAGCAAGAAAAGCTTGATATAGATAGACAGAAGATAGAGCTTGAGAGTGATAATCTAAGATATGACTGGATAAATCAAATAGTTGGCTCTTACACTAAAACAAACTTTTATGATAAAAGATTTGGAGCCGATAGTTCTGATGGCTTTGCTATTAAGCTAGACCAGCCAGTTTTTAAAAGTGGCGGTATCTACTATGCCATACAGTATGCTGGAGCAAATAGAGAGTTTTTGAGACTTAGCAACACTTTGAGCGAACAAAATCTGATAAAAAGTGTTATATTAGCATGGCTAAGTATAAAAAAGTATGATTTACAACTACAAAGACAGAAGTACCTAATAGAAAATGCAAAGATAGATATCATAAGAAAAAAAGAGCAGTACGAGAGCGGATTTTTGGATAGTAGTTTTTTAGACCGTGCTATATTGACCAAAACAACGCTAGAGAAAAACCTCATAGATATGGAGTCACAAAGATACTCTCAACTTATGACTTTTAAGTCCTTGAGTGATTCAGATTATATGCAGATAACTCCACCTACTTTTACGATGATAGATAGAGATAGGTTTTTGAAAAATTCATTGGTTCTAAAACAGCAGATTTCACAAAGCAAAAGAGCAAATTATCTTAAAAAGATGACTGCTGCTAACTATCTTCCTACTTTTTCTGTTTTCGCAGGCTATTATAGTGCGAAAGATAACCTAAGTCCTAGAGATGCCTATAATCAGATAGGACTAAGAGTCTCAATGCCACTTATCGACATAAACAGAGGCAGAACTATAGAGATAAGCCAGCTTGAGTATCTTAAATCCAAGATAGAGCTACAAGACAAAGAGCTTGAAGAGAGCAATAGATATCAAGACTCTATGAAAAAGATAGAGCTATTGGACAAAAAGCTTGATTTGGCAATAGATGATATAAAGCTATACGACTCTTTACTTGCTTCAACAAGAGAGCTTTTTGCAGCTGGAGAGAAGACAATATATGATGTAGATACACTTTATAATTCAAAGCAGACTATGGTTTTAGATGCGAAAATATATAAGATTGAAACCCAAATAGTCTTATTGGAGCTTTATGCAAAGATGCAAGGTGAGATTTAGCGAGTATATGACGAAGTGGCTCTATAGTAAAGATGCTTACTATGAAACCCATAAAGAGATAGGTAAAAAAGGCGATTTTTATACGGCTGTTAGTTCAAGCCAATTTTTTGGTGGGAGTATTGCTAAGAAGTTTTTGAGCACTGTTGAGGAGGGTTTTTTATCTCCAAGTTCTACGGTTATTGAGATAGGAGCTCATAAAGGCTATCTCTTGGCTGATATAGTTCAGTTTATATACACACTAAATCCAGAGTTATTGAGCAGTCTTAGTTTTGTGATAGTGGAACCCTTTGAGGAAAATCAAAAAGCCCAAAAACAATACTTCAAAGATAGTTTTGGAGATAAAATAAAGCTTTTACATGTAAAGAGTCTAAAAGAGCTTAGATGTAAAGAGGCATTTGTGGTTGCAAATGAGATATTTGATGCTTTTGCATGCGATGTGATATATGAAGATAAAATGCTCTACATGTACACTCATAAACCAGAGTTTAAAGAGATAGATCTACATGTAAAGAAAATTGCTCAAACTTATGGCATCACCAAGGGAGAAGTCTCTATAGGTTATGAGGAGTTTGTAGAAGATTTGGCTTTACATGTAGAGAAATATGAGTTTGTTACATTTGACTATGGAGATAAAAAATCTAGAGAGGATTTTTCTTTGAGGGTTTATGATAAACATAAGGTGTATCCTTTTTTTGCCTTGACTGATTTGGTGGAAGATAAAGAGTTGAAAGAGGGAGTGGAACTTGGAGATTTGTTTGCTAAGAGTGACCTAACCTATGATGTAAATTTTGAGCATCTTATAGGTGCTTTTGAGCAAAGCGGGGCAGTTTTAGAGTCATACTCTTCACAGATGAAAGCTTTGGTTGAGTTTGGTTTGATAGATTTGCTTGAGCTTATGAGAGAAAACGCAGATGAAAAGAGTTACAATACAGAACTAAACAGAGTAAAAATACTTATAGACCCAGCTTTCATGGGGGAGAGATTTAAAATGGCATGTTTTAGGAAGGTAAAAAATGAAGTTATTGGTTAATGGTAAAATACTAGAAACAGAAGCAAAAACAGTACAAGACCTACTTGATGAGCTAAATGAAGAAGTGATGGCGGTCGCAGTCAATATGAGTGTAGTCAAAAAAGAAAACTGGAACAACTTCAAGCTTAGCGAGGATGATAAGATAGAGTTATTGGAGTTTGTTGGTGGGGGCTAATTCTGAAGAGTTTTTAGGTTTTTTATATACTCTCTATCATGAATTATGCTTAAAGTAGTATCTATAATCTCAAACTCCTCTATAAAATATTTAGATA
>CAYOWG010000064.1:0-6680 GCA_964407605.1 uncultured Sulfurospirillum sp.
GGGGACAGTAAAATGGAAGCTAAACTAATAGGGCTTGGCGTTGAGACATTTAAACTAGCTCTTATGATGGCGATGCCTATGCTTATGGCTGGGCTTGTTGCAGGGCTTATTATATCTATCTTCCAAGCAACTACCCAAATCAACGAAATGACCCTAAGTTTTGTTCCTAAAATCATACTAGTTATCCTTGTAGCAGTCTTTACTATGCCTTGGATGCTCAACATGATGATAGACTTTACTTACAGAATCATTACTATGATTCCAGAATTTATCTTTTGACGAAGCAAATAAATCTTCAGACCTATACTAGTATTCGTATCGGTCCTACTTTAGATGTAGAGATTATAGATGAGCCTTTACGCGTAGATGCTTTTTTACTTGGTGGAGGGAACAATCTTCTAGTGTCTTCTAATCCACCAAAGATGGCTATGCTTGGAAAAGAGTTTAATTTTATACATGTAAAAAACAATCTTCTTCATATCGGAGCGGCGACAGTTAGTGGCAAGATACTCTCCTTTGCAAAAAAGCACGATATAAAAAACTTTGAGCTTATGCAAAAACTTCCTGGGACTCTTGGTGGTATGATAAAGATGAATGCAGGACTAAAAGAGTGGGAGATTTTCAACTCTCTTGTATCTATCAAGACAGAACATGGTTGGATAGATAAAAAAGATATAGAGTTTGGATATAGACATACGAACATAAAAGGTACTATTTATGAGGCTTCGTTTGAGATTCATAAGGGATTTGATGTAAAACTACTAGAGATATTTAAGGCTCTTAGAGACAATCAGCCAAACTTTCCAAGTGCTGGAAGTTGTTTTAAAAATCCGCCAGATAACTATGCAGGGAAACTTTTAGAAGAAGCTGGACTTAAAGGCTATCGCTTAGGAGATATGGCTTTTTGTGAGACTCATGCAAACTTCCTAGTCAATCTTGGAGATGGAAATTTTGAAGATGCTACTACGCTTATAGATTTAGCGAAAAAAAGGGTATTTGAAAAAAGTGGCATTGTGTTGGAACTAGAGATAATTATATTGTAGTTCTAGGGTTTACCTTTATCTCATCTAAAGAAGCAAATCTCTTTAGCTTATAGGCTTCAACAGCACATCTTCCTATCATAGCGGCATTGTCTGCACAAAACTGCATATCTGCTACATGTAAACGCATATTGTGCATATCGCAGAGCTTTTGTATCTCAGCCCTTAGATATTTGTTCGCACTCGCTCCCCCTACTATCGCAAAGTTTTCAAAAGATTTTGTTTGAAGAACTTTTTTTAGCTTGCAAGTTAGATGTTTTGTGGCTATATGCTGAAAAGAGGCACAGATGTCATTTTGTTTTTCTGGCTTATCTAGTGCTGCTAATCGCACTTGATTTTTAAGCCCAGAGTAACTAAAGGCTAGTTTTGGAGTTCTTAAAAGTGGTACAGTAAAATCAAAACTCTTCTCATCTCCGCTTAGGGCATACTCCTCAACAATCGGTCCTCCTGGATATCCAAGTCCTAACATCTTTGCAACCTTATCAAAACTCTCTCCAAAGCTATCATCTAGCGTTGTTGCCATGACTTCTGTATCATCATATTCTTTTACATGTAGAAGCTGAGTATGTCCCCCAGAAACAAGCAAAACAAGCATAGGAAATGAAGCCTCAGGATTGTCTATAAACAAAGAGTAGATATGTCCCTTGAGGTGATTTATAGGCAGTATCGGGATATCCAAAGATATGCTAAGAGCCTTTGCCATACAAACCCCCTCAACAAGCGTAACCGAAAGTCCAGGCTCGTTGGTTACTGCAACTGCCTTTAGGTCTTTAAAGTAAGGCTTACACTCTTCTAGTATATTTGGTAAAGCTATGGCATGAAGTCTTGCTGCTAGTTCTGGGACTACTCCGCCGTACTTGGAGTGATCTATCTCTTGAGATATTTTTTTGTGAAAAAGTAGTTTGCAATCCTCTATGCGAGTGATGGCAATAGAGCTATCATCACAACTACTCTCTATGCTGAGTATTAGATTATTTTTTGAATTCAACTAAAAACATTCCTAAAAAATTTATCTCTTACTTTACTATCATACACCTCTACTCTAAATCTTCTTCCATCTTTGTCTATTGAAAACCTTTTCATAATATACTTTTTTCTTATATCAAGTCCATACTCGCTTTTATGTTTTTTATTGACATATCCTATGACATTGACTCGGATACGCTCATCTGTTTTGATGTGAAAATAGTCCTCTACTTCTACTAAACTACCAAGCGTTACTGTTTGGATTTTGCCATCAATCTCTACTTGTAGGCTACCATCAAACTCATCATAAGCCATATATTGTGGCACTAAAGTAGTTAGTTTTCTGTTTCCATAATAGACTACATATCTACCTTTTTCCTCTAAAACTGTCATAACAGGTGAGCTTGGCTTAAAAGTGATTTTAGCCCCTTTTTCTACTGGAAAATATGTAATATATGAGCGAATTCTCGAAAGTGGTATGAAGATTTTTTTGTCATTAAATGAGATAAAGATATCATTGTCTATCACATTTTTCAAATCTCTTGCATTCAAATCAAATGATCTCTCATACTCTATGCCCATTATATCCATAAACTTCTCTAAGGACAAAAGTTTATAGTAAACCCTTTCATGAACAGGCAAAGATTTGCTAGACTCATTGCCAAATGCCGCTTTTCCTTGATTGATAGCATAATAAGTAAGCGTTTTACTCATCTCTTTTGATTTAAAACTATCTTTTCTATATGTATTTGTATTTTTTGTGTGAAACTTATGGTCTTGTTTTAGCAGGTGTTTATTGACATGCTCATCTACCTTATGTGAAATCTCCTCTAAGTTTCCATATTTTATGCCCTTAACTACTGCTTGGTCGATTATATTGCACTGCCCCCACTTTCCTGGATGACGATCTTTGTCTATATAAGTTTTTCTATAAAACCCGCTTCCATCATGAAGATTTATAACCATCTGCACTCTGTCATCTTTGATGATATTTTTCATCTTCTCTATGAGATGATAGTCATGGTCATCTTTTGAGAGGTTTGCAAACTTTCTATTCATATCCCCATAAGGAGCTCTACTTCTTGTGATGATAGAGTAGAAGTTGAAGTTTGGCACTATCCAAACTGAACCTTTTGTGATTTTATAGTGAGTCGAGAGCAAAGAAGCTGCCATAAATCCACCAGGCTCATCTCCTTGAATCCCACCAACTATCAAAAGAGTGTTATTGTCATCTTTCTCACCCTTTTTTATAAGCGTAAAATCAAATCCATCCGCAAAAACCAATCCCGTAAAAAATAAAAAAGTACTAAATAGTCTCAATATGCCAAGGCTCAAATCTAACTCCATCTTTATTGTTTATTGTGTATCTCATAGATATATATGAGAGTTGTCTTAGTCTCCAAAACTCTTTCGTTCTTGCAAAAGAGACCGTAAAGTTCTTATATCCCCATCCTTTTTTCCCTACATCAAAATCCCCTATGGAGTGATAAGAGTAGGCAGGAGGTGCTAAAGAGTTTGAGGCTAAGGATATATTGCCTTTAGTTCTTTTTATCTTATTAAAGTACAAATTCATCTGCTTTGGGATGCTTCTTACTCCTGAAGTGAGTATCAAAGAGCTCCCTACATCTGAGACTATTCTATCGTATAATTTTTGCGAGTAGCCACGAAACAGATAGTGACCTGTGTGCGGTATCTTGATAACATCTTTTTCCTTTATGTTGCTTGTTAAGGATGCCATAGTTCTTTTTCCATAGAAACCGTGTTTGCTTGGGTCTTCGTAAAACACCTCTTCTATGAAGTCTAGTTCTTGTGGGGTAAATCTTCCTATCTTAGAGACTCTTGCGGCGATTTTTAACATGCTGTCATAGCTTAGTATATTAAAATTGCCATGTCCTACATGTCTCTTTACTAAGTCTATCTTTTTTTGAACTTGCAAAAAAGAGTTTTTTTGATCCTCTCTAAGCCAAACTGTATCATCTTGTTTTTTTACATTTGCAGTAGCTGACACAGCACTCCCTACAACAAATCCTATAAATGCTCGTCTTTTCATCTCTTGCCTATGCTATTTTTTTGCTTATTATGGCACAACATTGCATACACCTTTCTCCAAAAGCTTTCCAACCTCACTAGCAGGAAGTGGCTTACTAAAAAGATAGCCTTGGATTTCATCACAGCCTCCAAATACTAAAAAATCTCTCTCTTCTTTTTCCTCTACGCCTTCAGCCAACACTTTCAATCTAAGCCCTGAAGCAAGTGCTATAATAGACTCCGCGATTGCTCTGTCTTCATAACTAGTAATGATATTTTTTACAAATGCCCTATCAATCTTCAGTTTCGTAATCGGAAGTTTTCTAAGATAAGCCAAAGAGGAGTACCCTGTTCCAAAATCATCTAAGGCTACGCCTACATCTAACTTTCTTAGCTCATTTAGTACAACTAATGACTCATCTATGTCTTTCATCGCATACCTTTCAACTATCTCTAGCTCTATCCACTCAGGCTTGCATGAAGTTTTTTCTAAAAGTGCTTTTAGAGCTTCTATAAAACCTCTATCCTCTAACTGCCTTGCTGCTATGTTTATAGCCATTTTGTTTAGGGTGTATCCTTTTGCTTTCCACTGCACCATCTGCCTCATCGCCTCTTCTAGTATCAAGCTGCCCACGCCTATGATGATAGAGCTCTCTTCTGCAATATCTATAAATTGGTCTGGAAAAATTATCCCTTTTGTTGGATGATTCCAACGAACAAGAGCTTCAACGCCTAGTATTTTTCCACTCTTTGCCTGAACCAAGGGTTGGTAGTGTAGAACAAATTCTCTATTTTCTACTGCACTACGAAGCTCTTTTTTGACTTGTACATGCTTTTGGATATCCGTATTCATCTGTGCTGTGAAAAATCTATAACAGTCTCTGCCCTCTCCTTTTGCCTTATACATGGCTATGTCTGCATTTTTCAAAATCTCACTTGCGGTGTCGCCGTCTTCTGGAAAAATACTCACACCGATACTCAAAGTAACTTGATGAGAACTACCTGATATTTTCACTAGGTCTAAAAATGCTTTTTGTATTTTATTTATGACCGTAACAATATCATGAAGATTTTTAAAATCATCTACTAGTATAACAAACTCATCTCCTCCAAATCTTGCAACTGTATCACACTCCCTTATAGAGGCTCTAAGCCTCAAGGCAGCTTCTTTTAAAATCATATCTCCCGCATCATGCCCTATGCTATCATTGATATCTTTAAATTTATCGATGTCGATAAACATAATCGCTACTCTTTTATCATCTCTTTTTGCCTGTTTTATTGCTTGCTTTAGTCTGTCGTTGAGTAAAATTCTATTTGGTAAAGAGGTTAGATAATCATGCCTTGAGCTATGATGCAGTATATCTTTTTGCTTTAGTGTTTCTAGATTTTTTTGTTCTAAACTTCTCTTATATCTTTTAAGAATTTTTTTTAATCTATTTGCTAAAACTAGTGCTGGTAGCAACATAAAAAAGACGATTGCCAGAGAAAATAGTATTTTTTCTTTCACTTCTTCATTGAAATTATCTTGGATTTTTTCTTTAATCTCATTGACACTCTTTATCATATCTTTTTTGTGTATATTTACACCAACAATCCAATCAAAATCTGCTATATAATAAGCATATAAGATACTATTTTCCAGCACTGTTTCTAAGCTCTCTTCAGAAAATTCCATGCGATTCAAGAAAAATCCTTCTTCAGCATACTTCATCCCTTGTCTGACTTGCAAAGCTTCACTTTTTGTTATTGAATTATTATTTTCAACTATAGACTCTCCATCTAAGCCCACTATAAGGATATTTTCATCATTTCTAGCTACAAAGTCATTTAGAAAATGCCTCTCTATGCTATTTTTTGCCTCAGCTGCTATATCCTCTTTATATCTAGCAGTCCCTACAAAGATGCCTAACTGTTCAAAAGATTTTACATAGCCTAGCTTCTCTTTCATAAGCTTCTCGCCAGGTTTATACCACCACCAACTTTCAAAACCTTCGCCTTGTCTTTTGACGATACTGATCATATCTTTAATAGTAAATTTGCCTTTTAAGTCTTGAAGCCCTAGTAGATTTGTCCCTTCTAGTTGCGGACTATGGGGCAACAAAAGACAATTACCTTCCATATCATACATAAAAAAGTACCCCGTACCGTCCCAAAACCTAATATCTCTTAATTTGCTTCTAATCTTAGCAATAATCTCATCTTTTGATGAATATAAATTTTCTAGATAAATACTTTTTATCGTAGAAATTGCAAAATCAACCTCTTCTTTTACTTCTTGCTTCACCTCGTACTCTTTCATATCCTTGCTGCTCTTTATGTATGTAACCATATTGAGAACTCTATTTTTTGCATCTTCTTTATGAAGAGTGATAAAATTTGAACGAACTTCTAGAAACCTATCATCTAAGTTTGATTTTATTTGGCTTATCTCTAGCAAAACAAGCATAAAAGCAGTCAGGATTATACCAACAACAGGCAATATAACTATCCATCTTGTAAAATTCTTTTCACTAAAAATGCTCAAACTGACTCCCTAGGATTAATTATGAAAAGATTATACTATAATTTTATGTTTATTGTTGCTTTTGGAGACTTCAAAATCCTCTCAACTCTAGTCTGCCAAAGTTCTTGAAAATCTCTTTT
>CAYOWG010000065.1:0-6479 GCA_964407605.1 uncultured Sulfurospirillum sp.
GTTAAAATGAAATCAATAAAAGTTATATTTATATCTGTTTTGATAGCAACATCTCTATATGCCTCACAAACAAGCAAAGATATGCCCTCTATAGTACCAGTTGAGTGGCTCAAAGAGAGATTTAGCGACAAAAATATCGTCATTCTTGATGTTAGAAGCAGTGAAGAGTTTAAAAAAGGGCATATCAAAGGAGCTATTAACACTCCAGCTCTTTGGAGTTTTTTTAAAAAAGAGACATACAAGATACCAAAACTTAGCTCCTTGCAAGAACTATTTAGTAGTGCCGGAGTTGAAAAAAATAGCTTAGTTATCCTTTATGATGGCGGAGAGTTTAAGTGGGCAGCTAGAGGCTATTGGATTTTAAAAGTTTTAGGTCATCAAAATGTTGGCTTGCTTGAGCACTCTTTTGGAGAGTATGTAAAAAACCATCTTCCAATCTCAACAGAAGCTATAAAACCAAAAAAATCTCTCTTTGTTCCAAGAGTGGCAGATGGCGAGATAGAGACAAAGCTAAGCACTCTTATGGCGATTGGTAAAAAAACCATAATTGATGGCAGAGCTTATCCTCATTACATAGGAAAAGAGTCTATCGCCAAAAGGTTTGGGCATATTCCAACTTCAAAACACCGCCCTTGTACAGATAATATACAGACTTTAGAAGGTGGAAGCAAGATGAAAAATATTGAGCAGCTAAGAGAGCTATATAAAGACCTGCCAAAAAACAAAAAAATAGTGCTTTATTGTGATGGAGGAGCAGAAGCTGCATTGAACTTTATAGTGCTAAATGAATTAGGATATGATGCTTCAGTGTATGACGGTTCTTGGAAAGAGTGGGGGAACAGCGAACAGACTCCTATAATTAACCCTCAAGATAAAAAAAGTTCTCCATGATACAAAAAGGCTCTATAAAAAAGTGGTTAGTTAGTATAATATCGCTTATTTCTGTATGTATTATCATTGTTGCTGTTTCCATTTTTTCATACTGGCACATTAATAAAGAGCATAAAAATGCCATAGCTCTATCCAAAACCATATCGACCATAGTCTCTCAAAATGCAGCTAAGATTATCTTTCTTGATGAAGTAGGTGCTGCTGCTGATATAACTACATCGCTTAGGTCATTTTTGGAGTTAAATTCGCTCCTACTTTATAATAGTGATGGTAAAGTAGTATTTAAATACAGCAAAAATGATAAAGATTTTTTCATAGCACCTCTTGATGCCCAAAAAAAAGAGACTCTTATCACAAGTGCAGATAATGCGATATTTATAACAGAACTCTTTTATCAAGATACAAAACTAGGTTTCGTACGCATAGAAAGCAAGATAACATCTCTTGTTGATGTTTTTAAAAGTTATATCTTTGAAATTATACTCTTAACTATTTTGCTGTTTGTTTTAGCACTCTTGCTAGCTAACTACTACTCAAAAAAGTTTACGAGTCCTATCATTAAATTGGTAGATTTTTTAGCAAATATAGACTTAAAAAAGATAACGAAGATAAGAACCGAACAAAACAACGAGTACGGCTATCTATATCAAGAGGTAAACAATATGCTAGAACGGATTGAGAGCTCACAAAAATCACTTCAGATTGCAGCAGTTGCTTTTGAAACACAAAGTGGTATAACAATAACAGATCAAAATAATAAAATCTTGAATATCAACAAGGCTTTCACGCAGATAACAGGATATACAAAAGAAGAAGCCATAGGCAAAAATCCATCTATACTGCAGTCTGGACTTTATGACAAAAAGTTCTACAAGAGCATGTTTGATACTCTTGCAAAATACAACTATTGGAGCGGAGAGATATACAACAAGCATAAAAGTGGCAAAATCTATCCTGAACATCTAATCATACAAACAGTGCTTGATGAAAAAGATGAAATTACTCACTTCGTAGCATCTTTTATAGACTTAAGCCTACAAAAGATAAGTGAAAGCAAGCTAAGCTTTCTTGAAAAATATGACTCACTAACAGGTCTTGCCAATAAAAAGCTTCTATGTAAGAGCATACAAGAAGAGATTGATAGTAAAAAATTAAAAAAATATGGAGCAATTATATGCTTTGATATAAAAGAGTTTAAACTTGTCAACGAAGCTTTTGGACATGACACAGGCGATATTCTGCTTCATAAAATAGCCGATCGCTTAAGAGAAATAACAGATATAAGAGTAGCAAGCAAAATAGGCTCAAATGAGTTTTGTTTATGGTCAAAAGATGCTGGAAACAACAAAAGTCACCTCTTGCAAAAGAGCAAGGTTTTAGCTGAACATGTAATAAACACCATAACTAAGCCTTACGAAATTAAAAATGAGACAGTACATATCATCATAAAAGTTGGCATTCATATATATAGTAGAGACGAAAAAGATGCTTTTGAGATTATAAGAAAAGCAGAATCTGCACTATTTGATGCAAAAAAAGAGGACATTAGACTCTCTTTTTCAGATGAAAACTACCAAGCAAAAGCACAACTGCAACTTGACACCTACACTCAACTCATCTTAGCACTAAAAGAGAATCAACTTGAGCTATACTATCAGCCCCAATACGACTACAAAAGTAAGATATTGGGAGTTGAAGCACTCATAAGATGGAATCACCCAACGCAAAAACTTGTACCGCCAAATAACTTTATACCTTTAGCAGAAAAGAGTGAACTCATCATAGATATAGGAGATTTTGTTATCCAAGAATCTTGCAAACAGCTCTCAAGGTGGCAAGACAAGGCAGAAACAGCACAATTAACTATCTCTATAAACATAAGTACAAAACATTTTATGAGTGAAGCACTTATAAAAACTATCCAAAAAGAGGTAAAAAGCTATAAAATAAATCCAAAACTACTAAAGATAGAGCTAACAGAATCTATCGCTATAAACGATATGAGTAAAGTCGTCAGCAAAATGAAAAAACTAAAAAACATAGGAGTTCAGATATCACTAGACGACTTTGGAACAGGGTACTCATCTTTGCAATATCTTCAAAATCTACCTCTAAATCAAATCAAGGTTGATCAATCATTTGTAAAAAGAATGCTTCAAAGCCAGAGTGATTTAGCAATCATAAAGAGTCTTCTTCTTATATCTGATGCTCTACGAATTGAGCTTATAGCAGAGGGTGTTGAGACAAAAGAGCAGTTTGATTTTTTGAAAAAGCTAGGTTGTAAAAACTTTCAAGGTTACTACTTTTGCAAACCTAAAAAGATAGATAAGCTAGAGCTATATTAGTCTATCTTCATATCCCTTTTTGTGATTCAAAGTGCCACTACTGTGCTTTTAACTCTTTCGTAGATAAGTTTTTTTTAAGACAAGAGTATATGAAAGCTATATCTTTGCAGTTAAAAAATGAGCTTAAGAGGTTTAAAGCCAAGCCAAGCTCTATCAAATCTCTCTTTATTGGTGGAGGGACTCCATCGACTATAGAGCCTTATATGTACGAAGAGTTTTTTGAGATCTTGAAGCCATATCTTTTAAAAAGTGCTGAGATAACTACTGAAGCAAACCCAAATTCTGCGTCATTAAAGTGGCTTGAGGGGATGAAAGGCTTGGGAGTAAATCGCATTAGTTTTGGAGTGCAGAGCTTTAACGAGAATAAGCTAAAAAAACTAGGACGAAACCACTCAAAAAAACAAGCCATAGATGCAGTCAATAATGCTTACAAGATAGGCATAAAAAACATCTCTATCGACCTTATATACGCAACTTCTTTTGATGTACAAGATGATATAGATATAGCTTTTTCACTTCCCATAAACCATATAAGCTCTTACGCTCTTACGCTTGAAAAAGATACACCTTTTTATAATAGAGCGGAGCTTACGGATAACTCAACAAAACTTGCATCAGATTTTATAAAAAAAGTTACTTCAAAATTCCCACAGTACGAGATATCAAACTTTGGAGAGTATCAAAGCATCCATAACTTGGGCTATTGGAGTGGTGATGATTATATAGGGATTGGGGCTGGTGCGGTTGGTTTTTTAAAAGACAAGCGATTTTATCCACAAAAAGATATTGCAGCATATATTAAAAACCCTCTGCGCGTAGATGTAGAAAACCTCTCAGATGAAGACCTACATGTAGAGTCTATATTTCTTGGACTCAGAAGCAGAGTCGGAGTTAGCTTGGATGGATTAGACAAAAAGAAAATCAAAACTTTGCTGGAAGAAAAAAAGCTTACATGTAGAGATGATAGAGTTTACAACAATAACTTTCTTCTTGCAGATGAAATAGCACTTTACATAATTTCTTAAGCAAATTTTAGTTAAAATTCAAAGCCTACACAAAGGATATATATGTTCGGAATGAGTTTCGCAGAGATTATGATAATAGCAATAATCGCTATACTGTTTTTAGGTCCAGAGAAGCTACCATCTAGTATGGTTCAGATTGCTAAATTTTTTAAATCATTTAAAAACAGTATCAACAGTGCAAAAACATCATTTGAGCAAGAGCTAAAAATGCAAGAGCTAAAAGATGAAGCCTTTGAGTATAAGAAAAAACTTGACTCTACAGCTAACGAGATGAGAAAAACTGTCACTTTTGATGAGCTTGAAGAGATAAAACAATCAACGGCAGAAGTTACTGATGCATTTAAAGATATAAAAGAGAGCATGAACAAAGTTAGTGAAATTAAAAATGATCCCCTTGGAATAAAAAAATCTATAACTAGCGATACTAAATCTAAAAAAACTGAAGATAAGGCTCAAGATGTTTGATGAACTAAAGCCTCACTTGGTTGAACTAAGAAAACGCCTAGGTATCTCAGTTGCAGTTCTGTTTTTTATGTTTTTTGGGTGTTTCTTTTTTTGGGAGGCAATTCTTTCTTGGATGATTGTTCCACTAGAGGGAGTTTTGCCTGAAGGTTCAGAAATCATCTTTACAAAAGTGCAAGAGCCATTTTTTACGGCTCTAAAAGTTTCATTTTTTACGGCTTTCATCATATCACTTCCTGTTATATTTTGGCAATTTTGGCTCTTTATAGCTCCTGGTCTTTATGACAACGAAAAACGACTAGTTATACCATTTGTTACGGCTGCTAGTCTTATGTTTCTTATGGGAGCCTCTTTTTGTTACTATATAGTCGTACCTCTTGGATTCAAGTTTCTAGTCAACTTTGGTTCTCAGCTCTTTATGGCACTACCTAGTATCGGGGAGTATGTTAGCTTTTTTACAAAACTTCTTTTTGGATTTGGCTTGGCTTTTGAGCTTCCTGTTATAACATTTTTCTTTGCCAAAATCGGCTTAGTGACTGATAGAAGCTTGATAAACTTCTTTAGATACGCAATCATACTTATCTTTTTAGTTTCAGCCCTTCTAACTCCACCAGACCTTCTGACTCAGTTTTTGATGGCTGGTCCGCTTCTTATGCTTTATGGTGTTTCCATACTCGTTGCACGCGCAGTTAATCCTGAGCTTGATGATGATGAAGTTGAAAAGGAAGAAAAATAGACCCACTATTAAAGTCTAGCTATGACTATGAACTACCAGAAGCTCTCATCGCAGAGTTTCCTGCCTCTCCTCGTGATAGTGCAAGACTGCTAGTCTATAACAGAGTAACTGACACTATCACTCACAGCACTTTTGATAAACTTTTTGAGTTTATCTCTAGCGATACTCACATCTTTTTAAATGATACAAAAGTTATCAAAGCAAGAGTCTTTGGTAGCAAAAAAAGTGGAGCAAAGATAGAGCTACTGCTAAACTCACCACTTCAAGATGAGAAGTTTTCTGTCTATATAAAAGGTAGAGTAAAGCCAGATATGGAGCTTATTTTTGATAACGATTTATCGGCAAAAGTTATCTCTTTGCAAGAGGATGGAACTCGTGTTGTCTCTTTTTTGTACAAAGAAAAAAAGATTAATAGTGACGAGCTTTTTAACATCTTAGATGAGATTGGACACATACCGCTACCTCCATACATAAAACGACAAGACAATAAAGATGATGAAACAGAATATCAGACTGTCTTTTCAAAACAAAGAGGTGCAGTTGCTGCTCCAACAGCTTCGCTTCATTTTACTAACGAGATGTTTGAGGAGCTAAAAAAGAGATATAAAACTCACTTTTTGACTCTACATGTAGGAGCTGGAACTTTTAAACCTGTTGAAGCAGAGCATATAAAAGACCATATAATGCACTCAGAGTTTTATGAGATACCAGAGCTTACATGTAAGGCAATTGAATCAGACAAACCAATGCTTGCAGTAGGAACCACTGTAACTAGAACGGTAGAGTATTTTGTAAGAAAAAAGCTTCGCACAGGCAAGAGCGATCTTTTTTTGCACCCACTAAACAAGCCTCAAAGAGTAGATCATCTTTTAACCAACTTTCATCTGCCAAAATCGACACTTATTATGCTTGTTGCTTCGTTTATTGGGATACAAAAAACTTTGGATATTTACGAAGAAGCAGTCAAAGAAAAGTATAGATTTTTCTCTTATGGCGATGCTATGTTGATTATATAGTTAT
>CAYOWG010000066.1:0-6477 GCA_964407605.1 uncultured Sulfurospirillum sp.
TACACTCTACACTTTTTATAATCATAAACAAAAGATAGTAGAAGTTCAAGCTAGCAGTATTAGAGGTGCCCTTAAGTTAGTGCCATTTCGTCCTTACTCCCTAGCTAAAAAATAGTGTCAGAGGTGATTTAATTTGTAATAAAGCTTTATTCTAATATACTTTCACTATCTATATCTAAAATGACAAAATGGTAGGAATAATGGGGAGACATGAGAGGCTTTTTTTTGACAATGTAGCACAGCATATTGTTGTAAGTGCTATTGAGCAACTTTTTTTAGATGATAAAGATATTTTTTTTTATAGAACTTTACTTGATGATATCTCTAAGCAATTGAATGTTGATGTGCATGCATATAGTATTAGGTCTGCGAGTATTCACTTTCTTTGTACTTTTAGAGAAAAAGAGTTATCTTCTCGCTTCATGCAGAGTCTTGGTTTGAGATATGTCTCTTATTTTAATAAAAAATATGGCAGAAAAGGTACCTTGTGGCAAGGAAGATATAAGAGTTCACTAGTTGAGGATAGGTATGTTCTCTCCTCGATTAGCTACATAGAGTCATTTGACGATGCTTTGCTTAGTAGTTATTCAAAAAATGCTTTAAATCTTGAAGACAGCATAGTAAGAGCACATGAGATGTATAAGCTCTTAGGAAAAGATGATGCTTGTAGAGCTAGTGTTTATAAAAAAAGATTTCCAAAAGGTTGTTTAGATTGTAAGATAGCTTCGTTTATAGAGATGCATCTGCAAAAGCAGACGATTACTGGTAGTGCGGAGTTTTACAAAAAACTAGAAAATATAACTGGCAGGACTTTTGCTTTAAAAAAAAGAGGAAGACCTAAAAAAGATAAAAATATAAAAAAGGGGAAAAATATGTTTGAAAAATTAGTTGTTTTGGACAAAGAGAAGCATAAGGAGTTAAAAGTATCACCGCTAGAGGATTTAAAGTTTGCAAAAGATTTATCATTTGTGCCACTGTTAGCAAATGAAACACGAAAGGCGTATGAGCTATTTCCAGTAGTTTTTACTTCTGATGAAAATCCATCTCTTGTGCTAATCACATCTTTGGGAGGCAAAAATCTAGCTATCAATGATGAGGGAAAATATATAACTAGATATGTACCAGCTTTTCTAAGAAGATATCCATTTTCATTGGTTAGTAGCAAGGATAATCCTCAAGAGAAGATAGTTCTTATAGATGAGGGGGCTAGTAGCGTTAGCAAAACCAAAGGAAAACAGCTATTTACTAAAGATGCAGAGCAGTCAGAGATGTTAAAAAATGCAATAAAATTCTTAACTGAATTTGAGAAAGAACATGCAAAGACTTTGGCGATTGCAAAGAGTATAAAAGAGTCCAACATACTAGAGGATAGAGAGATAAGTGTGGGCGAAGGTGATAGTAAAAAAGTATTGGTAAAAGGTTTTCAGGTTGTAAATAGAGATAAACTCAATAAGCTAGATGATGCCACTCTTGCTCAATGGGCAAGAATGGGAGTGATAACTTTTATAGATTACCATATAGAGTCCTTGTCTAAAATTGAGACACTTTTTAAACTAGCAAGCCAAAACCAGACAAAATAAAATAGGAATAGAGTATGATAAACAACAATGCAAGTGAACTTGCTAAAACAAAACTTCAAAAAGCACTCAACAGAACTAGAAAATCATTTTTATATGTAGGAATTTTTAGTTTTTTTGTAAATATGCTTATGCTTACACCAGCAATATATATGCTTCAAATGTTTGATAGAGTATTGACTAGTAGGAGCATAGAGACTTTGATTTTGATAACTATCATAATGGCAGTTATGTTTGCTACAATGTTTCTTCTAGAGGTTGCAAGGTCAAGAATACTTGTTAGAATAGGAAATAAAATCGACCTTGAGCTTAGCCCAAAACTGTTTGATACGATTTTTTTGCTAGCTAGACTATCACCATCACAAGCATCTTCACAGCCGATAAATGACTTTACTAAACTTAGGCAGTTTGTGACAGGTCAGGGAGTTTTTGCCTTTTTTGATTCACCTTGGTTTCCTATATATGTTTTTGTGATGTATCTTTTTAGCCCTTGGTTTGCTGCATTTGCCATATTTGCTGCTATAGTTCTTTTTACAATTACTATGATAAATGAGAAGACAACCAAAGATGCTATTGAGGAAGCAAATATAGTGCATAGCAGATCAATCGGATATATCAATAAAAATATTTTTAATGCCGAGGTTGTACATGCTATGGGAATGAATGACAATCTAAGACGCAGATGGCTTAAAAAGCATATAGAGTTTCTCTCTATTCAATCAGGTGCTAGTGACACTGCGGGCAAGTGGACAAATCTAAGTAAAACTTTAAGACAATTTTTTCAAGCTTTAACTTACGGTATCGGTACCTACTTGGTGATAATTGGAGACATCTCGGCTGGTATGCTTATAGCGGGAGCCATACTTTTAGGTAGAGCTTTAGCACCTTTAGACCTTCTGACTGGTACTTGGAAGAGCTTTATTGAAGCAAGAGGAGCCTACAAAAGATTAAATGACCTTTTAAGAGTTTTTCCTGAAATTCCAGAAACTATGGATCTTCCAGTACCAAAAGGTGAGGTTAGGATAGAAAATATAGTCGTAGCCCCTCCTGGGGTAAAAACACCAGTTATAAAAGGAATAAACATGTCAATATCAGCTGGTGAAACTATAGCGATTATAGGCCCTAGTGCTTCTGGTAAATCAACTTTAGCAAGAGCTATGCTTGGAGTGTGGCCACTTCTAAATGGCAAGGTTAGACTTGATGGTGCTGATATACATCAGTGGGATAGTGTCAAGCTAGGTAGCTATGTGGGCTATTTGCCACAAGATGTTGAGCTATTTGAGGGTACTGTTAGTGAGAATATATGTAGATTTAAAGATGTAGATGCTAACAAAGTTATTGAGGCTGCAAAAATTGCAGGAGTTCATCAGATGATTCTTATGCTTCCTAATGGCTATGACACTGTTATCGGAGCTGGTGGAACGACTTTATCAGGAGGGCAGAGACAAAGAGTTGGTTTAGCTAGAGCTGTCTATAATAAGCCCCCTTTTATAGTTCTTGATGAGCCAAACTCAAACCTAGATGAGTCAGGAGAGAGTGCTTTGGTGGATGCGATTTTGAGTATGAAAAAGAGTGGGAGTACTATAGTCTTGATAACACATAGGCCAAGTATCTTAAATATAACCGATAGGATAGCTATAATAAATGATGGAGTGTTAAGCATGTATGATACTAAAGATAAGGTTTTAAAGGCACTTCAAGACAAAGTGCGGCCACAAATCTCAAAAAATACTAACTCTAGCGTTATTCCAAAAATGACAAAGCCAGGGGAGTAGATATGAAGCAAGATATAGACTTAGAAGAAGTGTTGGATGTTGATGCCAACAAGCATATAAGGTTCGGATTAATCGTTCTTTTTTGTGTTTTTGGAGTGTTTGGAGTTTGGTCTTACTACGCTAAGCTAGACACTGGAGTTTCATTGGCGGGTCAGGTTGTTGTTGAGAAAAATATAAAAATAGTTCAACACTTAGAGGGTGGAATTGTCGAGGAGATATATGTTAGAGATGGTGATTTTGTCGAAGAGGGAGATAAGCTTTTAAAATTTAGTGAAACAAAAGCTAGGTCTGAACTTGAATCGCTTGAAGTCAACTATTATGAACATATAGCTATATCAGATAGATTGATGGCAGAAAGCATGGGAAAAGATAAGATAGTGTTTTCTGATAAGCTCAATGAAATTGAAAGTTTAAAAAGAGAGAAGTTGAAAAGTGCACAGATTGAGATTTTTGAGAGTAGAAGAGACTCTTTAGCAAAAGAGGAGATGATAGCATCTAAAAAGTTAGAATCACTTTCAAAGCAGATATTAAACTTTGAGAACATTATAAAAACAAAACAGAGACTTCTTCTCTCTTTTAATGATGAGGCAAGAGAGCAAGAGGAGCTTTTTAAAGAGAGATTTATAGACAAGACAAAACTTAGAGATATAAATAGAAAGATAGACTCTATCAAGTCCGATATACTTAGTGCTCAAACAGATATAAAGATAATCGAACTTCAGATGGATGAGGTGAGAACCCAGCTTGAGTTTAAAAAGGAGAGCTACTCTATAGAGGTAAAAAAACAACTAAGAGAGACTTTAGTATCTATTGAGAGCATGAGAGCAAAAATGAGTGAAATAAAAGATAGACTATCTCGCACCATTTTAAGAGCGTCAGCTAGTGGTACAGTGCTAGAGCTTAGTGTTCATACTATTGGGGCAGTGATAACTCCTGGTAAGCCAATAATGAAGATAGTGCCAAGAGACTCAAAGCTCATTGTTGAGGCGAAGCTGTCTCCTATGCATATAGACTATGTAAAAGTTGGTACTAAGGCAGACATGACATTTCCATCTTTTCAGCTAAGGGGTAAGTTTTTAAAAAACATAGAGGGAGAGGTAATTTTTGTTGCGGCTGATATCACTACAGATGATATGGGGAATAGTTTTTATACTGTAAGACTTATTGTTGATGAAAAAGGCAAAGAGACACTAAGACAGGAAAATCTAAATATTTTGACCGGTATGCCTGCTAATGTTGTGATAAAAATAGGTCAACAGACTCTACTTGAGTATATAGTAAGACCATTGACGATTTTAATAAATAGAGCTTTTCTTGAGGAGTAAAAGAGTCGCGATTGTTCATGATTGGCTTTGTGTTGCTGGTGGTGCTGAGGTGGTTTTGAAGCATCTTTTGCATCTTTTCCCAGATGCAGATATCTATACTATGGTTGACTCTTTGAAACATAGAGATTTTCTTGAGGGTAGAAAGATATATACTTCACCTCTGCAAAAGTATAAGTTTATAAGAAAAAAGTACCAATATTTTATACCTTTTATGCCATATTTTGTTGAGCAGTTTGATCTTAGAGAGTATGATTTGATAATCTCAAGCTCACACTTTGTTGCAAAGGGTGTCATTACTGCTCCAGAGCAACTGCATGTATCATACATCTACTCCCCTCTTCGTTATGCATGGGACCTCTATTTTGAGTATAGAGATATTGGGGCACTAGGTAGAGGATTAAAAGGGTTGCTTATGAGGTTGTGGCTTCACAGGATGAGAATGTGGGATTTTGTGTCTGCATATAGAGCTGATTTTTTGATAGCTGATTCAAGATTTATACAAAAGCGTATTGAGAGCTACTGGAGAAGAGATAGCGTAGTTATATATCCTCCAGTTGAGATTGAAGATGCTGTTTTTAGTGAAGATAAGCAGGAGTATTATGTAACACTGTCTCGTCTAGTTGAGTATAAAAGAATTGATCTGATGGTTGAGGCTTTTAATGAGATGCCCAAGAAAAAACTTGTAATTATAGGTGATGGAAGAGATAAAAATAAGTTAAAAAAATTGGCAAGCCAAAATATAGAATTTAAAGGCTATTTACCTAAAAAAGAGGCGATGCAGATTGTAAGTAGAGCAAAAGCTTTTGTCTTTATGTCCAAAGAGGATTTTGGTATAGCACCAATCGAAGCTCAGGCTTGCGGTACACCCGTTATAGCTTTTGGAGAGGGCGGCACTAGAGAGACTGTTTTGGATGGAAAAACAGGAGTGCTTGTAAAGCACCAAAGTGTAGAGAGTCTAAAAGAGAGCATGGTTAGATTTGATGAGTTAAAGTTTTCAGCTTTTGAGTGTAGAGAGTTTTCAAAAAAGTTCTCTGACGATAATTTTAGAGAGAGCTTTATGGATTTTATTAAAAAGTGTGAGGAGAAAAAATGAAAAAAATGGTATTATGCATATCTATTGTTATGCCTGTTTTGTTGAGTGCAAGCATTGATTTAGAGAGTTCGTATAAAAAGGCATTAGAGCATGAAGCAAAAGTTAACTCGCATAGGTATCAAACAATGGCAAAAAATGAGGAGATACTACAAGCAAAGTCGAAATTACAACCAAAAATAAACCTAAATACTGCAGCAACCTCAAGATATTATAGATTAAATAACTCTGATAAAACATCAAGAAATGAGCAGTTTCTAAGTTTTGGTATTAGTGCTGAGGTGCCTGTATATCGACCTGAGAATTATAACAACATAGAACAAGCAGAGTTAAAATATAAATTCTCAACACTTCTTTTGGAGGAGTTAAAACAAGATATTGCCCTAGAGGTGGTTGATTCGTATATATCTATACTAAGAGCACAAAACTCTCTTTTGGTTGCAAACTCTTTTCTTAGGGCTAATAGAGTTAAGTATAAGCAAATTGAGAAGATGTACGAGAGAAAACTTAGCAGTAAGATGGATTTGTTGTCTTCAAAAGTTACCTATGAGCACTCAAAGATAAAATTGCACACAAAAAAACAAAATTTGCGTTTAGCAAAGTTTAGATTCAAGAACTTAACAGGGATAGATGATGTCAATATCCCTAAGATTGATTTTGAAAATGTTGATATATCTAAACTCTATATATTGAGCGATAAAGAGGAGTTG
>CAYOWG010000067.1:0-6382 GCA_964407605.1 uncultured Sulfurospirillum sp.
ATGCATGTGAAAAATATAAAGAAAAGAAGAAATATTTTTATAAGTGATTTCATCTATCTCTCTAGCAACTTCTTTCTGCTTGAAGCAAGGCTCTAACTCCATCAACCATATCTTGTACGCACTCTACTTCGCTTACTCCTAAGCGTCTTTTGTTGCTTATATCAAAGATGCCCTCTTCGCTTTTGGAGTGTTCGCCGTGAATACCTCTGATTTGAAGATGGTGTTTTTCACATATACTATCAAACTTTGGCATATCTTTTGCAAGATTTGGAAGCTTTACATGTACACTAGCTCTCAAGGCTGTTCCTAGGTTTGTAGGGCAGCTTGTGATAAACCCTAAGTGCTCGCTATATGAAAAACTTATCTTATCTTCTATCTCACCCAAGAACTGCACTAAACGAGCAAAAACCTCTTTTATGTCTCCACCTTTTTGCATAGATATGATACGCAGTTGGTCTTCCTCGTTTACCCAGACTAAAAATGTCTTCTCTTCATTGTGATATATCCCGCGACCACTTGGCCAATCACGATTTAGTCCAGCAGCTTCAAGAAATCTATCTCCCTCTTTAAACAAAAAATGCTCTTTTATAAGCAAGTCCCTATCTGCTTCACTCATCGACTCAAGAGAATAGTACTTGCCTTTACATGTAAGAGATTCTAATGCATCTTTTGCTCTACTCTCCACTTCGTCTCTATCTTTTTTAGATATGTTTGAGCCAAGTGGAAACTCTAAGAAGTTTCTGCCGACCCTAATCCTAGTTGAGATTATACTCTCATCTTCTATATTGCCACCTTTTAAATCTTCTACATTTAGAGATGTTCTATGCATCTGCGTTTGAGAAAAACCGTGATACTCTTCTATGATAGGATTAAATATATCCCCAAAAAGCTCATACGATTCCTCGTCTCCAGCGTATATCCCTATACTACTATCTGGATTTTTAAGTCCAGAGTTTATAGCCATATCAAGTGTATATCCGCTTTTTGTTTTTAAGCTTTTTAGCTCACCATAAACCTCATCTGTTAAGTATTTTTTCATTAGTGATTTTTTCATATCTCATTATAACTAAAGTTAAATTAGGGTAAAATTACTCCTGATTAAATATAGGATTTTTTATGCTTAAAACGATTATGCCACTAAACTTCATAATCTCTCTACGATTTTTTGGACTTTTTATAGTTCTTCCCGTTCTCTCAGTCTATGCTCTATATCTTGATGGTGCAAATAAGTTTCTTATAGGTATCGCCATAGGTGGATATGCACTCACCCAGATGTTTCTTCAAGTTCCATTTGGTATGCTCTCAGATAAGATAGGACGAAAAATCACTATCGCCATAGGGCTTATCATCTTTATAGCAGGCTCACTCGTCTGTGCTTATGCGACTGATATATATACTCTTATATTTGGTAGGCTTCTTCAGGGAGCGGGAGCCATTGGGGCTGTTTCGGTTGCTATAATAAGCGACATGATAAAAGAGGAGATAAGAGCAAAAGCGATGGCTATTATAGGAGGAAGTATCTCTATCACATTTGCACTCTCTATGGTTCTTGGTCCGCTTATTAGTGGTTTTTGGGGTATAGATAAGCTTTTTCTTATCACTGCATCTTGTGCGGCGATTGCAATCATTATACTATTTACAAAAGTAGAGAACCCGCCAAAGATAACTCATGACTATAAAAGTAACTACAAAGACATCTTTAAACTTCTGCAAGATAAAAGTCTATTTAGAATGAACATAACAAATATGCTTCAAAAAGGCATGATGACTCTAGCATTTATGACTATCCCTATTATAATGGTAAAAGAGTTTGATTATGCTAAGACTGAGCTTTGGAAAGTCTATCTTCCTGCTATGGTTTTTGGGATTTTAGCTATGGGATTTTCAGCTGTCATGGGCGAGAAAAAGAAAAAGCCAAAACTAGTTCTGATTGTCGGTATATTGATGTTTTGTCTTGCGTTTTTAGTCATGGGCTACACTCACTCTGCCAATGTTTTTATCTTTGGTGTTGTTGTATTTTTCATAGGTTTCAATATCCATGAGCCGCTCTTACAGTCACTAGCGAGCAAATACGCAAAGATACACCAAAAAGGCATGGCTCTTGGGATTTTTAACTCTTTTGGATACTTTGGAACATTTACAGGAGCTATATGGGGCGGACACTTTTTGAAGTGGTATAGCATGGAGTCAGTTGCGGTCTTTGTAATGATTACATGTATTGCCTGGGTAATTCTTGTCATAACTCTTGAAAATCCAGTTTTTACAAAAAATCTCTATTTGGATTTTGGTAAATTTAATGATGAAAAACTAAAGATACTAAATTCAACTAAAGGCGTCACAGAGTGGTATAAAAATGAAAATGAAAAAATCCTTATCATCAAATACAACTCAAAAATACTAAGTGAAAAGAGGATAATATCTCTTATATAATAATTTTCTTCGCAGCACTTGGGTCTGCTACACTTATTCCTGGAGGGAGTGAAGTTCTTGTTATATACTACAAAACTCAAGGATATGACACTCTTTATCTTTTCATCGTTGCTACTGCTGGCAACACAACAGGCTCTATAATAAACTATTTTGTAGGAAAATATGCATACATTTGGGCTAGAAGAAAAAACTATATCTCAAAAAAGAAGATAGACAAAGGCAAAAAACTATTTGACAAGTACGGAGTATATGCTCTTTTGTTTGCCTGGGTTCCTCTAGCTGGAGACTCGCTTACATTTGTAGCAGGAGTCCTAAGATATAGCCTTTGGAAATTTGTGATTTTAGTGGCTCTATCTAAGGGTGCGAGGTATGCTGTTGTGCTCTACATGTATGAAGTGGTAGTTTAATATCATAAAGTTGACAAAATAGGGATATATCTATATAATAATAACTATTAATTTCAAAAAGGATTGCTGTGAAAAAATCTATTGTTATGGTTGCTACTATATTGACTTTTGGACTTGGACAAACTGTTTTAGCAAAAGAGAGTAAAGATATAGAAAAGATAGCTGTTCTTTGGCCTACACTTGCATCGGTTGTTTTAAGCCTTGATAAAAGTGCCGATAGACTAGTTGCTATGCCTCCACAAATCAAAAAATCCCTAAAAAATGGCATTATGTTTGAGATATATCCTAATTTGAAAAATGTTGCAGCAAAAGGTGTTATCAACAACAAACGACAGGCAAACACAGAGGAGCTTTTAAAGCTTGGACCTGATGTTGTTTTTGAAGATAGTCGCAGAACAAAAAGTATCAATGCACTTACAAGTGCTGGACTCAATGTAGTTGGCTTAACTAGAAAAAAATTAGACCAAGAGAAAATACTACTTACAGAGATAGGTGCAGTAATCGGTAAACAAAAAGAGGCTAAAGAGATAATCTCTTGGATTGATGGAGTGCACAACAAAGTCAGTGCAAAAACTGTAAATATAAACAATAAAGACAAGCCTATAGTTGTTTATTTATGGCAAAAAAACAACTTAGTAGGAGCTACTCACCACATCAATCAAGTACTAAATGCAGCTGGTGCGATAAATGGCGTAAAGGCACAAAAAGATAGGATAGGGTATGACCCAGAGAAAATACTAAAAATAAATCCTGATATCATATTTCTACACTTCATAGCAACAAAAAAAGTACCAAGTGACTTCTACAATAATCCAATATATGCAGATTTGAAAGCAGTAAAAAATCGTCAGATATATAAAGTACCTAGAGGTGGAGCTGCTGGCTGGGATGCTCCTAGTCCAGAGAGGGGATTTGCATATGAGTGGTTTACTAGAGTTATAAATGCAGATGGCTTCCTTGAAGGCTCTATGCGTGAGTCTATAAAAGCATCATTTCCTATGCTTTACGGCAAGAGTGTGACTGATAAGCAGATAGATGAGATACTGTATGTTGATCTCAATAAAAATTCGGCAGGATATGACAAAATCGCAAGATAGTTTTTTTAATCGCTTGTCGGTACAAATTATTGTTCTGTTTTGTCTACTTTTTATTGTCTTGATGATTTCTTTGGGATCAGGTCGATACTCTATTGACTACATGACTGTCTTTAGCATCTTGATGTCAAACTTACTAGAGGTTCAAACAAGCTGGAAGATGGTAGAAGAACGAATTGTTGAGCTAGTTAGGCTGCCACGAATACTGGTAGCTGGTTTTGTTGGCGCTGGATTAGCCATCAGTGGTGCAGCTCTTCAGGGCATGTTTCGCAATCCTCTTGTGGGCCCTAAAATCATCGGTGTTTCTGCTGGTGCTGGATTTGGTGGTGTTCTTGCTATGTTGTTTGGTCTTACTGGCACTTTTATACTTAGTTTTGCTACTATTTTTGGTATTGTGGCTATTGCATGTACACTATTTATTGCTCGCTCTGGTCACAACACAAGTCTTTTAGCTCTAGTTTTAGGGGGTGTAGTGACTGGTGGATTTTTTACCGCTATGATCTCGCTAGTTAAATTTACAGCCGACCCAGACGATATACTACCAGAGATAGTCTACTGGCTATTAGGTTCTTTCAATGAATCTGGATACTCAGATGCACTATATATCTCAATACCTCTCTTGTTGGCAGGAACTATAGTATATAAGATGAGGCACACTATCAATGTCCTCTCGCTAGGAGAAGAAGAAGCACATACTCTTGGCATAAATGTAAAAAAAAGTCGTTGGGTACTGATGATAATGACAGCAATAATTGTCGCAGCATGTGTTTCAGTGAGTGGCGTTATAGGTTGGGTTGGACTTATCATTCCTCACTTTGCAAGAATGGTGACTGGCTCAAACCATGCTAGACTAATCCCTGTATCTGCTCTAATAGGAGCAATTTATATGATAAGTGTTGACACCATAGCACGAACAGCAAGCTATGGCGAGATACCTGTTGGTATATTGACTGCACTTGTTGGTGCTCCTATATTTGCGTGGCTACTGCACAAAATAGGTGCTGGAAAGTTAAAAAATGCTTAGTGCTAAAAACATAAGTTTTCGCTATAAGTTTTCGCCAGAATATATATTTGAAAACTACTCATTTGATGTTAAGCCTGGTGAGATTATGTCGATATTGGGACCAAACGGAAGAGGAAAAACAACACTTGTCAAAACTCTTCTAGGGCTTATACCTTTAAACTCGGGTGATGTCGACTGCCATGGGCACAAATCATATGTACCACAAAATGCACTTACTCCTTTTGATTATAGCGTGCGAGAGATAGTAGTGATGGGTTGCGGTCAAAACAAGGGTCTTTTTACACAAGTCAGCAAGAAAGACTATAAAGAAGCTGATGACACACTAGAGAAAATCGGCATGCTACACCTAAGCAAACAAGGCTTTGCGACACTAAGTGGCGGACAAAAACAGATGGTCTTAGTAGCTAGAGCACTGGTTTCTAAGCCAAATATCATGATACTAGATGAACCAACTTCTGCACTAGACTACAAAAATCAAAGCCGAGTACTAAGTATAATGAAACAGATTAGCGAAGAAGGAAAAAGCGTAATCTTCACTACTCACTGCCCACATCAAGCTCTACATGTATCTAGCAAAACTATGATTATGCAATCCTCAAGCAAGTACCTCTATGGCTCAGCACAAGAGATACTCACTAGTAAAAATCTATCAAATCTATATGATATTAACATCCATAAAGGCAAGTTTTGCTCAAACAAAAAAGATATTGAGTTTGTCTCTCCTATTTTTAAAAAGTAAAGATATTAGCTTCTAAACACTAATGCAATCTCTTTTGTGCTACAGTCTGCCAGTAAGCTTTACCTCTCTTTGAGGAAATGGTATAGTTATATCTACCCTGCATAAGGCTTCAAACACTTAGGTGGATATATCGTGCATTGGTTCTATGGTGGACTAAACACCCAGATAGAACACCATCTCTTCCCAAAGGCTCCACGCTTCAACCTTTTAAAAGTTCAAAAGGCGACTTGTGAATTTGCAAAAAAAACATAACTTAAACTACTTTGAATCAACACCAATACAAGCCTATGTTCAAATCAACAAAGCGATAGGAAGCTATTAAAATAGCTTCCCCATAGGCAGAACTCTCACTCTCTCGCCTTTTTTAATTAGTTCTGTTTTTTGCTCCACTCTAAGAAGTGCGCTACCATCAAGCATATTGGTTAGTATCGCACTACTTCCTTTTTTCTTTCCATCAAGATTGACAAAAAATCTGCCCTCTTTTACATACAGGTTACAAGCTGTAAACTCCGTAAAAGGCGAGCATTTTTTATAATCCACCTCCATAACCGCATCTATATATTGAGCATTAGGACTCAATCCTTGCATCGCTCTTACTAAAGGTAAGATATATACAAATGCCATCACTGCTGCACTATAAGGAAAGCCTGGAAGTGCTACTATATATTTGGAGTCTAGCTTCACTACT
>CAYOWG010000068.1:0-6324 GCA_964407605.1 uncultured Sulfurospirillum sp.
CTTTAAAATCTTTTTTGGATTTTCTAAATGTTCAAAAACCTCCGTTGAGGTAATGAGGTCGTATTTTTTATTTTTATATATCTCATTAGGTTGGTAGAACTTGTCAAAATACTCTACGCGCAAGCCCCTTTTTTTTAAAAGTTCTGCCAAAACAGGTGTGGGTCCACTTCCAAAATCCAAAACGCTCTTTACATGTAAATTCTCAAGAGAATAATCTAAAAAATCATCAAACATCTTTACATAACCTTCATTTTCTAAACTGTTCTCATGATAATCATACTGTTCTTTTTCATCTTCAGAGGATATGTAAAATTTTTTATCTAAAAAGATAAGTTCGCAATGAAGGCAGTGAAAAAAGTTTTTTTAGCTCAATGTCTTCAATAAATAGAGCTTTTTTGTTACAAATAGCGCATTTCATAAGTTTTCCATTGATTTAGTAAATATTTATTTACTTGTTTAAGTAAAATATTGCTATTATATCATTTATGTACAAGATAATAGCGACAGTAGCAATAAGCATAATTTTTATTATATCATTTATTAATTTCGACTCTTATTATGACGAGAAAGAGATAAGACTTGGCATGAGTGGACCCTTCAGTGGAACCCTTCACGCTATCGGCAATGAACTAATGCTTGGAATAAGTGCATATTTTATGCATATCAATAATCAAGGCGGGGTCTATGATAGGGTTTTTAGAGTAATTACAAAAGATGACAAGTATGAGCCTAAGATAACAGCAGAAAATGCATTGGAGTTGATTAAGAAGGAGAGGGTATTTGCTTTTATTGGCTTTGTAGGCACGCCTACAGGCAAGGTTGCCTTAGATATAGCAAAGGAATACAATATACCCTTTATTGGAGCATTTTCAGGAGCTGATTTTTTAAGGGAAACCCCAAGAAACCCTCTTGTGCTGAATGGAAGAGCAAGCTACGAAGAGGAAATAAAGAAGCTTGTTAGTCACTTTGTAGTTGATAAAAACATGAGCAGAATAGCTGTATTTTACCAAAATGATAGCTTTGGACGCTCAGGTCTTATGGGTGTCAAGCAGGTACTTAGTGAGAAAAATCTATCACTAAATGCGGAAGGTAGCTACAAGAGAAATACTCTCTCTGTTGGAAATGCTCTTTATGAGATATCTCAAAGCAGACCAGAAGTTGTTATCATGATAGGATCTACTTACCCAACTGCCGAATTTATAAAAAGGGCAAGAAATGATAAAAACTTAAAAAATGTAAAGTTTGGCATAATCTCTTTTGCCGGATCAAAATTACTATTGAATGTGTTAGACAAAGAGCTAGGTAATATTATTTTCTCCCAAGTTATGCCATCTCCTTGGACTGGAGTGTCTAAAGAGATAGAGATGTATAGAATGCTTATGGACAGATACCACCCCGAAAAAGAGTATAGCTATGTCTCTTTAGAAGGATTTTTTGTAGCTAAGATGACAGCAGAACTCTTCAGGAGGGCTGGCGAAGATTTTACCAAGCAAGATATCATAGATGAGATAAAAAAACTCTATTTTGAGATAGAAAATAACCTAGACATGGATGAGAGCAAAAGAATATGTAAATGTTTTAATAATGTCTATCTGACATACTACGAAGATGGTGTCTTTTGGGAAATAGATGAAAAATATTAGAAAACCTATAGAAAAAATTATGATTAGTGTCAATGACATGACAATAGCAAAAAAAACTACACTACTGTTTGTTATTATGGTAGTGGGAATGCTTTTTATAGGGAGTTTTGCTCATTTGAGCATAAAGAGAATCAAGGCTGACTTAGACACGCTTTATGAAAAGAGAATGGTTCCTGTCATCAGCCTTGAGAAGATAAAAGATATCTATAGAGTCAATATACTAGATACGCTTAGAGACATAGAGAGTCAGCTAATTAGCGCAAAAGATGGAGAGAGTGTGATTTTGCTTGCACAAGAACTTATACGAAGAGACTGGAGCGAGTACAAGGCTGGTATTGATATAGATAAGAGTGGTTGGATAAGCAACAAGATTAAATCAACAGATTTAAAAGAAGATAAAAGAACAAAAAAATTAGAAAATGTAACAATTGATGTTATTGAAAAAAAAATAAGACAAATTGATTATATACTCATAGAAATTTTTAATCTTTTTGATAGAAATATGACCAAAGAGGCTCTTTCACTCCTGCGAGATGATTTGTATCCGAGTATTAAATCTATAAATATCCACCTTACTCAACTAATAAGTTTAAACCTAGAGATTGCAAGCAGAGGAAAACAAAGAACCGAGATTGCTTATAAGAAAACCTTTATATGGATCCTTTTTGCTACGATTGGAACAATATTTGTTGCCGCACTTTTAGCGATAGTAATTTTACAGAATATCAGAAGACTCCATGAGAAGCTAGCAGACATGGTTGATAAAAAAACTAAGGAGCTTCAAGATTTAAATAGTGCCCTAGAGGAGAAGATAGCCTTTGAAGTTGAACAGAGTCGACAAAAAGACCAGATTATGTTCAGGCAATCTAGACTTGCAGCGATGGGTGAGATGGTGGGGAATATAGCTCACCAGTGGAGACAGCCACTTAATGCGATAGTCTTGGTAATTCAAAGTTTTAAAATGAAAAGCATGCTAGGCAAACTTGACGATGAGTTTATAGATAAACAAGTCAATGAAGGGATAAAGCTAGGAGACTCTATGTCTAAGACGATAGATGATTTTAGAAACTTTTTTAATCCAAACAAGAGAAAGGAAATCTTTTGTATAAATAGAGTAATGAAAGAGGCTATTGATCTAATCAGGCCATATTATGAAAATTTTGGTATTAGTATAAACTTTATATGTAAAAATGACTTTGAAGTTTTGGGTTATCCAAGCGAATTTTCACAAGCTCTAATGAATCTTTTTTCAAACTCCAAAGATATATTAAAAGAGAAGAAAGAGAGAGAGAAGTACATAGAGATAATTGTAAAAGTACAAAATAACAGCAGTTATGGAGAAATTTTAATAATAGACAACGGTGGAGGCATTCCAGAAGAAGTAGTTGATAGGGTTTTTGAGCCGTATTTTACTACTAAGCACCAAAGTAGTGGAACAGGAATAGGGCTCTATATGACAAAAGAGATTATAGGGAAGCACATGAACAGCTCAATTGAGGTAGAAAATATCTCTCATAAGTTTGGAAAAGATAAAAATATTTATCATAATTGTGCTTGTTTTAAAATAAAAATGCCAATAAATCAAAAGGAGGATGTATAATGGACTTAAATTGTTTAAAAGATTGTGTTATATTGTATGTTGAAGATGAGCCAAGTGTTCGTACTCAAACAAAGATGATATTAGATGATTTTGTTAAAGAAGTAAGAGTTGCTAGCAACGGTAAAGAGGGCTTAGAGATGGCACTTGAGGGTGGTATTGATATTATTATTACAGATATCATGATGCCAGAGAAAAATGGTATAGATATGCTCAAAGAGCTAAAAGGTGAGCATGACAATGAGATACCAGTTATTATGACAACTGCTTTTACAGAGACAGATTATCTTATAGAAGCGATTAGACTAAAAGTTGATGGGTTTATAATAAAGCCAATAAACATAAAAGATTTGATAAACTCTATATATACCATTATGTTGCCAAAGGTACAAAAGCAGGAGCTTCACGGTTGTACTCATATGGTTGATGCGCTCTCTATTTTGGTTGGTGGGAAAAAGATAGAGATTTTAAAGTATATTGTCAATAATCTTGACGAAGAACATATATTTTATGGCTCATATCAAGATATAATGGACAATATTAATGTAAGCAAACCAACGGTGGTCAATATGTTTAAACAGTTGATTCAAGCAGGAGTTTTAGAGAAGATAAAAAATAAAGTTTATCGTCTAAAAAACAAAAATTTTATAAAAGAAGAGATTTAGATGAAAAAATTACTATTTATTGTATTTCTTAGTATGGCCGTTTTTGCTGCAGATAAAAGTGTGGTTTTTGAGACAAACAAGGGGAATATTGAGTTTAAGTTGTTTCCTGATATAGCTCCTAAAGCGGTAGAAAACTTTATAGGTTTAACCAAAAAAGGCTATTATGATGGCATCATCTTTCATAGGGTAATCAAAAACTTTATGATTCAAGGAGGAGACCCAACTGGCTCAGGGCGTGGCGGAAGTTCGCTTTGGGGTAAGCCTTTTAAAGATGAGTTTAGCCCTGGAGTTGTGTTCGATAGAAGTGGCATACTAGCTATGGCAAATTCTGGTCGTAATACAAATGGAAGTCAGTTTTTTATAACAACAAAACCGACACCTTGGCTCAACGGAAGACACACTATCTTTGGAGAAGTTGTCGATGGTTTTGATGTGATTGACATGATTGAGAATGTAAAAGTAGATGCAAGAGATAAGCCAGTAGAGGAAGTAAAAATTATTAAAGCTTATATTAAATAACTTTATTATGAAAAAATTGGTACAATATAAAAAAATTTGGAGAAATTATGAAAAAAATTGAAGCGATTATCAAACCCTTTAAACTTGAAGATGTAAAAGATGCTCTAACTGCGATGGAGATAACAGGTATGACTGTTAGTGAAGTCAAAGGCTATGGTCGCCAACAAGGGCACTCAGAGCTTTATCGTGGAGCAGAATATGTAGTTGATTTCTTGCCAAAAATTAAAATAGATATCATAGTAAAAGACGAAGATGTTGACCCTGCTATAAAAGCCATCGTTGACTCAGCAAGAACAGGGAAGATAGGAGATGGAAAGATTTTTGTCTCTTCAATAGAGAGAATAATAAGAATCAGAACTTCTGAAGAGGACGAAGAGGCAGTTTAGTCTATGTGTAAACAGTGTTTAAGTTAGACATTCTAATATCTTAAACACTCTTATCAAATCTCCCTAGTGCTGCTTAAAATAGATTCTATCTCTACCTGCCTAGTAGCAGCAAATATCGTTTTAGAGCTACCCTTAAGATTGGTTGATAGTTAATTTTTTAGTTATTATTATGTTATAATTACTAATCGTAGGCAAAAACAAAGGTAGATATTTAATGAAGCAGTTTATCTCTGCTAATGTTTTAAAATATAAAATCTTTTATGCTTGAGCTAAAAAATATGGCCGTAGGTTTGCTATAGATGATTTTGGAAGTGGATATTCTAATTTTTTTCACATCATAGAGCTTGATATAGACTTTATCAAGACAGATGGCACTCTTATAAAAGGCATTAATACAGATAAAGTATCTTTTGAGTTAGTAAAGTCTATAATAAGTTTTGCAAAAGAGTTAGGTATTGATTTTGTTCAAGGTTATTAGCTCTCAAAACCAAAAGAGGATATAAGCTCAAAAAAGGAAGTAAACTGAAAATAGTATTAAAGTCACCACTAGATATGCATCTACACTTAAGAGATGGGGAGATGTTGAAAATCGTTGCCCCACTAAGTGCAAAAACTTTTTGTGCTGCTATCATCATGCCAAACCTTGTCCCTCCCATAACCACCATAGAAGCAGTAAAAGCATATAAACAGAGGATAATAGATGCTATGGGGGATGAAGAGTTTGAGCCTTTAATGACACTATTTTTTAAGAACAATTATACTTATGAGTTCCTAAGAGAGGCAAAAAAAGATATAACGGCTGTAAAGCTCTATCCATCAGGAGCAACGACTAACTCAGAGGGTGGCGTGAGCAGTATGGATATAGAGAGCTTGAGAGAAACTTTTGAAGCTATGAGCGAGCTTGAGATTCCGCTTTGTGTTCATGGTGAAACCAATGGCTTTGTGATGGACAGGGAGAAGGAATTTGGTGCAGTCTATGAGCAATTTGCTTCTGCATTTCCAAAGCTCAAAATCATTATGGAGCATATTACAACTAAAAACAGTGTGGATTTACTTGATAAGTATGAAAATCTTTATGCGACCATAACACTGCATCACCTCTTTATAACACTTGATGATGTAGCTGGAGGAATGCTCAAACCTCATCTTTTTTGTAAACCGATAGCAAAAAGATACGAAGATAGAGAAGCACTTCTAAAAGTTGCATTGAGTGGACATTCGAAGGTAATGTTTGGGAGTGATTCGGCTCCTCACCCTACGCATAAAAAAGAGTGTTGTGGCTGTGCTGCTGGTGTTTTTACAGCACCAATAGCTCTTGCAGCTCTTGGTGCTCTTTTTGACGAAAATGATGCACTAGAAAATCTACAAGATTTTGTTAGTGACAACGCACAAAGGGTATATGGCTATAGTCCATTAAGTAAAAATATAAAGCTAGTCAAAGAGCCATTTACAGTTCCTAAAAGCTATGCCGATGTAATCCCTATGTTTGCAGGTGAAGTCTTGCCTTGGAGGAT
>CAYOWG010000069.1:0-4789 GCA_964407605.1 uncultured Sulfurospirillum sp.
AATCAGGTACAAAAATTTTGTGATTAAGATTATATTTAATAACTATTGATAAAATAAGAAATTGGATAATTTGCATTATAAGATAGTAAAAAAGGATTTTGTTGAAACTTTGGAAGATTTTGGCTAGCTTGGCATTGGTTTTGGTATTTGTTGGTTGTGGAGCTGAAGATGGAAGTGCTTCAAGACCTATGTATAAAGATGGCGACAGGATAGTTCTTAAAAGTGTCATGGGTAGCGAGATAGTTCTTTTGAGAAAGCATGGTGGCTTTGTTTTGGAAGGCGATGAGAGCAAGATACTTATACTTGATATATTTGGGACTTTTTGTCTTCCTTGTCAAAAAGAAGCACCAAATCTTATGGATTTTCAGCTCAAAAATGATAAGGATGTTCTTTTGATAGCCTTTACTTATCTTGAATCTGTATCAGATCAGTATGTTATAGACAATTTTGTTACAAAGTTTAATGCTTACTACTTTATTGTAAACTCTCCCAATAATGATATGATGGTAAACACTATAGCTAGCGATATAGGGTACAAGAGAGCAGTGCAAATTCCGTTTAAAGTAGTTTTAAAAGATGGTAAATATCAATATGTTACAGATGTTCATGAAGGGTCTTTGGACAAAAAATTTTATATCGGTGAAATATCAACTGATGTAATAATAAAAGATATAAAGAAGATTATGGCACAATGAGTCAAACTGAATATGATAATGAATTAAGCGAAGAGTTGGAGCTAACAAAGCCTAAGATGTATAAAGTGATATTGTTAAATGATGATTTTACTAGTATGGAGTTTGTGATAAGTATTCTAAGGGGTATTTTTCATAAGAGTGAAGAGGATGCGTATGCGATTATGCTTCGTATTCACAATGGCGGAAAAGGGATTTGTGGGGTTTATACTTATGATATAGCTGAAACAAAAGTGGCTCAGGTTCTAAACTCTGCAAAAAAGAGTAAGTTTCCTTTGCGTGCAGTTATGGAGGAGGATTGATGGTTAGTAGTGAACTCAATTCGATTTTTAGTGATGCGATTAACTTTGCTAGGGAGAGTAGGCATGAGTATATAACAGTTGAGCATATCTTTTTTGCACTTCTTCACAACCCAAACATAGAACAAATTCTTATTGAGTGTGGTGTTGATGTTGGGTCGGTCAAGAAGAGTCTTGAGGCTTATTTTGTGCAAAGCATCGAGAAGATACCTAACGAAAATAATTTTGAGCCATTTGAGACCGTATCGCTTACGAGAGTGATTGAAGGTATGATGATGCAAGTAAGAGGGGCTGGGAAAAAGGAGGCTCATCTTACAGATATGCTTATAGCTCTTTTTGATGAGGAGCACTCTTTTAGCGTGAGTCTTTTGAGACAGTATGGCGTTGAGAAGCTTGATATACTAGAGATTGTAACAAACCATGAAGACCCATCAGTAAAAGAAGAGGTAAAGACTAGCGACAAAAAAAGCTCGCTTGAGATGTACACCGTGGATCTAGTGAGCTTAGCTAACAAGGGAAAGATTGACTCACTTATAGGTAGGGTTGATGAAGTTCAAAGAGTTATGCAGGTTTTGTGTCGTCGCAAAAAAAATAATCCTATCTTAGTGGGAGAAGCTGGAGTTGGAAAAACAGCTATCATTGAGGGACTGGCTCTTCAAATAGCTTTAAAACGAACACCAAAGATACTTGAAGATGCAAAACTTTTTGCTTTAGATATCGGCTCGCTTCTTAGTGGAGCTAAGTATAGAGGGGATTTTGAAAAGAGACTCAAAGATATTCTAAGCGAGTTAAAGGTGATACCAAACTCCATACTTTTTATAGATGAAATTCATACTATAGTAGGAGCTGGAGCTACTGGTGGAGGTTCTATGGACTTGTCAAATCTGCTTAAGCCCTCTCTTTCGAGTGGAGAGATAAAGTGCATAGGTGCTACAACTTATAGTGAGTTTAGAAACTTTTTTGATAAAGACAAGGCTCTAAGTCGTCGTTTTTCAAAGATTGATGTTAGTGAACCTAGTGTGGATGATGCTTATGAGATTTTGCTCGGGCTTAAGGGTCACTATGAGGAGCATCATGGGGTTAGCTATCCTCAAAAAGTGCTAAGAAGTTCTGTTGAGCTTGCCAAGAAGCATATCAATGATAAGTTTCTGCCAGACTCTGCAATCGACCTTATAGACGAAGTTGGGGCATCTTTTCATCTTCAAAAACGAAAAAGAAAAGTAGTAGGTATGCACGATATAGAGACTATACTAGCTCGAGTTGCAAACATACCTCCAAGAAGTGTTAGTAGCGATGAGACGGAGTTGATGAGAGATTTGGAGTCAAATCTAAAGCTAAAAGTTTTTGGTCAAGACGAGGCGATAGAAAATCTAGTAACAGCAATCAAAAAAAGCCGTGCAGGACTCTCAAATCCTAATAGTCCTGTCGGTTCTTTTTTGTTTAGCGGACCTACTGGAGTTGGAAAAACTGAAGTTGCAAAACAGCTGGCCGAGCAACTAGGTATCCACTTTGAACGATTTGATATGAGTGAGTATATGGAGAAGCATACGGTTAGTAGGCTTATAGGAGCTCCTCCTGGATATGTTGGGTACGAAGAGGGTGGACAGCTCACAGAGACTATCAAAAAACACCCTTATAGTGTTCTTTTGCTCGATGAGATAGAAAAAGCTCACCCAGATTTGCTCAATATCTTGCTTCAAGTGTTTGATAGTGCGACTTTGACGGACAATGACGGCAATAAAACAGACTTTAGAAATGTAATCATCATAATGACTTCAAACCTAGGAACAAAAGAGGCAGCACAAGTCGGCTTTACAAAAGTCGAAGCCCATCAAAGCAGCAATGCTATAAAAGACTTTTTCGCTCCAGAGTTTAGAAATCGTCTTGATGCGATAGTGCATTTTTCTGCTTTAAAACTTGAGATTATGATTTTTGTTGTCCAGAAACTTTTGGGTCAGCTTGAAGAACAACTAAAAGAGAAAAACATAAAGATAGAAGCTACTAGCAGGGCTAAGAAGTATTTGGCTGAAAAAGGATACTCTCAAGAGTTGGGTGCGAGGGTTATGCAAAGAGTTATAAGTGATGAGGTAAAAACTCCACTTAGTGATGAGATACTTTTTGGTAAACTCAAAAATGGTGGAACTGTTTCTATCGACTATAAGAAAAAAGCATTGGCATTTGAGTTTAGTAGTTGAGATTCCTAAGCTTTTAGATAAAGAGTACTATTTTCCTGACCCAAGAAAAGCCAGCGACAAAGGGCTTTTGGCTTGGGGAGGGGACTTGTGCGAAGAGAGACTCTTAAGTGGCTATAGAAGCGGAATTTTTCCTTGGTACTCCAAAGATGACCCTGTGCTTTGGTGGTCACCAAATCCAAGACTTCTACTTTTTCCAAACGAATTTAAAATCACAAAATCACTTAAAAAATCACGAAAAAAATTTACGCTTAAATACAATACAAATTTTGAAGAAGTTATCTCTGCATGTAAATGCTCAAGAAAAGATACTTGGATAAGTCAAGAGATGATGGAAGCTTATATAGCTCTACATGTAAAGGGCTTTGCAAAGTCAATCGAATGTTATCAAGATGGCGAGCTTGTTGGTGGGCTTTATGGTATGCAGATAGGTTCAGTTTTTTGTGGCGAGTCTATGTTTAGCACTGTAAGAGATGCCTCAAAAGTAGCTCTTTGGGAACTATGTGTTAAGATGCAAGCAAATGGCGGAGACTTTATAGACTGCCAGATGCCAACAAAACACCTTATGAGTCTAGGTGCTCAAACGGCAAATAGGGATGATTTTTTAAATCTACTCTCTACATGTAAGGATAAAAAGGTGGAGTTGTTTTGCTAGCTGATATAATGCCAGTGTTTATTTTCGTAGCACTTGGCTATGGATTTAAGGTTTTTAAAAGAGATATTTCTGAGTCGCTTATAGATTTTGTTATCTACTTTTCACTGCCTGCTTTGGCACTTGTGAAGATAAGAGAGCTGGAGTTTGATGAGGTTATCTTTAATGTGATACTGATAGCTTATGCGAGTATGTTTGTAGCAGCTGTGGTCTCTTATGGGGTGGGAAAACTTCTAAAGTTAGAGCGAAAGATGCTAGCTACATTTATGGTGGTATCTATCTTTGGAAACACCTCTTTTGTGGGCTTTTCATATATCGAGTCACTTTTCTCGTCAAAAGAGCTAATCTATCCATTGGTTTATGACCAAATCGGTAGTTTTGTTGCACTTCTTACGATAGGTACGGTTCTTATCGCTTGGGGGGCAAACAGGAAAGAGAAGACCACTATTAAACAAAAGTTTAAGATGATTATGACTCCTCCTTTGATGGCGATAATCGCTGCAGTCTTGTTGCATGGAGTTGCCTTTCCAGATTTTGTTGAGGGAGTTTTGATAAAACTCGAATATACACTTATACCGCTTGTAACAATGATAGTTGGTATGAAGCTAGAGCTAAAAGCACTAGGAAAGTTTTTTAAAGAGAGCATGGCCGTTATAGGTATCAAGATGATTTTAGTGCCGTTGATTATGCTTGTCATTCTTTATCCATTTTTTGACTTTTCAAGCACTTGGATGAGGGTTACTTTTTTGGAGATTGCTATGCCTCCTATGACTATGGCTACGGTTTTGGCGATAAGAGGTGGGCTTGATAAGGACTTGGCTATAAACTCTTTGGGCTTAGGGATTCTTGCTTCTTTTATCATAATTCCTGCGTGGCATTTTATTTTAAGTTAAAAAGGAGTAGAATTATTTTTTTTAAAATGCGGTGAGCTTTATAGCTTTGGTTTAAACTTTT
>CAYOWG010000069.1:4889-6302 GCA_964407605.1 uncultured Sulfurospirillum sp.
AAAGATGGAAAACAAAAGAATGGAAAACAATTAGAGATTTATCTCTATGGAAAACAAAGGAATGGAAAACAAACATGGAAAACAAGACCCAATACCTCTTTACTAGTGAAGCAGTAAGTGCAGGACACCCCGATAAATGTGCCGATATAATCTCTGATAGCATCGTTGATGCTCTTTTGATGCATGACCCAAGCTCACGAGTAGCAAGCGAAGTTTTCGTCGCAGGAAAACATGTCATAGTTGGCGGAGAAGTGGCAAGTAAAAATCATCCAGATTATGTAGATATAGTAAAAAAAGCCTTAATCAAAATCGGCTATGATGGAAAATCAGCTTTCACAAGAGAGCAGTGCCTTTATCCTGAAGATGTAGCCGTTCAGGTGCTTTTAAATCAGCAGAGCCCAGATATCAACCAAGGAGTTGATCAAGAGAATGGCGAGATTGGGGCAGGCGACCAAGGGATTATGTTTGGTTTTGCTTCAAGTGAGACAAAAGAACTTATGCCAGCAGCCATCACTTATGCTCGAATGTTAAGTGATAGAGTGTATGATTATGCACTGAAAAATAACCAAGAATTGGGAGTCGATATAAAGACTCAAGTGACTGTTGATTATGGCACGAAAGAAAACTTTGAGAGTTGTCAGCCACAAAAGATACACACCATAGTTGTCTCTGCTCCTTCGACTGAATCAATGCCTATCGAAGAGGTAAGAGCTTTGATAAAAAGCCTGATTGATAGTGCAGGACTTCCAAGTGAGCTTTATGACCCAAGTGACACAATCATACACATAAATCCAACAGGAAGATATGTAAGCCATAGCCCACTTCACGACTCAGGCTTGACAGGACGAAAACTGATAGTTGATAGCTTTGGTGGATACTCGCCTATAGGTGGCGGAGCTCAAAGCTCTAAAGACTACACAAAAGTAGATAGAAGCGGTCTTTATGCAGGCAGATGGATAGCAAAACATATAGTTGCTTCAGGACTTGCTAAAAAGTGTTCAGTTCAGCTCTCTTATGCGATTGGAGTGGCAAAGCCAGTCTCTGTGAGTGTTGATACTTTTGGGACATTTTCAAGTGTTGATGATGATACGTTGTCTGCTTTTGTTTTGAAAACTTTTAGCTTAACACCAAGATGGATTACAGAAAAATTTGGACTAGATAAGCCAAGTGAGGATACTTTTTTGTATGCCGATGTTGCAGCTCGTGGGCAGGTTGGGCAGAGTGATTATCCTTGGGAAAAACTTGACTCACTAGATTTATTTGAGGCTTTAAAATAGCTTAAGATAAACAATTTGCTTGGGAGAAGCGTATGTTTCTCCCTTTTTTAAATTTGCATAATAAAACCTTTAAACTCTAAATCTGCCAATTAGCAGACACTTTGTCCAAATAACACGATATAACCTACGAAAAGTA
>CAYOWG010000070.1:0-6272 GCA_964407605.1 uncultured Sulfurospirillum sp.
AGATTTTTAGCTCCAAGAAAGACGAAAGACCAACAACAGTTATCAATGAATTTGTAATAGCAGAAAACTTTAGAAGTGGAGAGCTTAGAAACTTCACAGTATCTATGCCGTTTCCTCCGCACTTTCAAAGACCATTTATGAACTATAAGCTTTATTGTCGCTAATTACTTTATAAAATAGTTACCATCAAAACTAACCAACGAATAGTTAGTGTCATCTCCTAAGCTCTTTTTCAAAGCATCAATGCTCAAAAAATCTAAAGAGTCAGCTTCTATATACTTTCTTGTCTCTTCGATACTATAATTTGCACTTATAAGCTCTTTGTGGCTTGGTGTATCTATGCCGTACTTGCAGGGGTACTCTATGGTAGGAGATGCTATGCGCATATGCACTTCACTTGCTCCTGCTTCTCTTAAGATTCTTATAATTCTTTTGGCGGTTGTTCCTCTTACTATGCTATCATCTATGACGACTATTCTCTTGCCTTTTAAAAGTGAACGGATTGGCGAGAGCTTTAGTTTGACTTTCATATCTCGCATAGCTTGAGTAGGCTCTATAAAAGTTCTTCCAACATAGTGATTTCTTACTATTCCCATCTCAAAAGGAATCCCACTTTGCTCCGCATAACCAAGAGCAGCGGCAATCCCACTATCTGGAACTGGTATAACTAAATCAGCATCTACTTTTTTCTCTCTTGCAAGTGCTTTTCCCATCTCTTTTCTAGTAGCATATACATTTTTACCCTCGATATCACTATCAGGTCTCGCAAAATAGATATACTCAAATGCGCATATATGTGGGTTTGGCTCAAAAAGCTGTATAGACTTGTACTCGTCACAACCTTTTTCAAAGATTATCATCTCGCCAGGTCTGATATCTCTAACGAACTCCGCTCCAACCAAATCAAATGCACAAGTCTCGCTAGAAACTATATATCCACCATCTTTAAGCTTACCCAAACTAAAAGGACGAACACCGTATCTATCTCGTATAGCAAACATCTTGGTTCGACTCTGTATGCAAAGACAGTATGCCCCCTTGATGACATCAAGAGCCTCTATGATCCTATCTTTTAGTCTATCTTTTCGACTTCTTGCGATGAGATGTACTATGTTTTCTGTATCCATAGAAGACTGAAAAATAGCGCCTTGTTCTATCAAAGAGCTTCTTACTTCATTTTTATTTATAAGATTTCCGTTATGGACAACTGAGATTTTACCCAACTGATAAGCAGCATATATTGGCTGAGTATCCCAAGTTGACTCTTTTCCAGCAGTTGAGTACCTATTGTGTCCAACTGCCATATGCCCTTTTAGTTTTAAGAGTGCTTCTTCATCAAAAACATCAGTTACTAAACCTCTTTTTTTAACAGTTGTTATCTTCTTGCCATTACTTGTGCTAATCCCTGTTGCCTCTTGCCCGCGATGCTGCATTGAAAAAAGTGCATAATAGGCTACTCTTGAAGCGTTATCATTACCAAAAACCCCGACTATTGCACACATATATATCCTAATTTAATCCTAAACAGTCACTTATATGATAAAGACCATTTGGTTGATTTTGTATCCACTTAGTTGCTTTTATAGCACCCTTGGCAAATGTGTCTCTGCTTGTTGCTGTATGGTTTAGCTCTATAAACTCACCGTCATTATAAAAACCAACAGTATGACGACCAACTATATCCCCACCTCTAAGAGCCATGATAGCAATCTCATCTTTGCTTCTCTCGCCTATAAGCCCATTGCGTCCGCTCACTCTAACGTCATCAAGCTTCAAACCACGCCCTTTTGCGGCATGCTCTCCAAGAGTGATAGCAGTTCCACTTGGTGCATCTTTTTTATATCTATGGTGTTGCTCGACTATCTCTATATCAAAATCGCTAAGACTTTTTGAAGCTAGTTGGACTAGCTTGTTCATCACAGCAACTCCAAGCGACATGTTGGTAGAGTACAAAATAGGCATCTTTGTGCTAGCCTCTTCTAAAAGATTTAGTTGATGCCCACTAAGCCCTGTTGTTCCGATAACTAAAGGGGTTGGATTATTTAAAGACGCTTCTAAAAGTGCTTCCGTACCAACGGCGATAGTAAAATCAATAACTACATCACTTTTTTGCAACATCGTAGTAACATCACTTGTTATCTCGACATCATCAGGAAGAGTAAAATCAAACTCCCCTATGGCGTGAAGCATATAAGCCCTAGCATCTTCCTCTTTTTTTAGATTTTCTATCAGAAGTCTTCCTACTCTGCCAGTTGAGCCATGAATACCTACATTAGTCATTGACATACTCCAAAGCTTGAATTCCTGCAACTGCTCCATCTCCTGCGGCACAAACTACTTGCTTAGCAGCACCTATGCGGATATCTCCGCCTGCAAACATTCCCTTAACAGAAGTCTTCATCAACAAATCAACTATAACATTTCCGCTTTTATCCAAATCGCAAAGATAGCTTCCATCTTCTTGTTTTAAGATAGAATTGTTTACATCCATGCCTACAAAAACAAAAATTCCAGGAACATCTAAATCTCTTTTATTGCCATCTTTGTCAGATACTTTCACACCAACAACACCCATAGCATCGCCAACTATCTCATCTACAAAAGAGTTTAAAACCAACTCTATTTTATCATTCTTTTTTACTTTTTCAATCGTTACAGGCGAAGCTCTAAAGGTATCTCTTCTATGAATTAGATATACTTTTGAGCAGATATTTGCCAAGAAAAGCGCCTCTTCAAGTGCCGTATCTCCACCACCTAAAACTGCAACTTCTTTGTTTTTATAAAAAAATCCATCACAAGTAGCGCAAGTACTTACACCTTTTCCAAAAAATATATCTTCGCCTTTGATACCAGCTCGTCTTGGGGTGCTTCCTGTTGAGATTAAAACACTTTTAGCCTCAACAACCTCTCCGCTAGAAAGTGCTATACTAAAGATATCACCATCTTTTGAAACTCTTGAAACCTCTTCCATGCGATGCTTCATACCAAATCTCATACACTGCTCTGGCCAAGGCTCCATAAGCTCCACACCAGTAACCTTATGAGCAATCCCAGGATAATTCTCTATCTCGCTACTTCCCATTATCTGCCCACCTGGCATACCTTTTTCAAACATAACTACATCTTTAAGTCCACCACGAGTTGCATATAGACCTGCTGTTAGTCCAGCAGGCCCTCCACCGATAATCGCTAAATCTAACATTTTATTTTCTCCTGTTTTACTCTATAACTTCTACTAAACTATCTTGTTTAAAATTTGAATCTTTATATCTTTTTATTCTAAATGCACTTGGTAGCTCATATATATTAAACCTCTGAACCACCTGAAGAAGTGTGTTCATACCAGTACCTATATATAAAACTTCGTCCTCTTTGCCTCTTTTTTGCTGAAACATATCAATTGCAAGTATCTGGTCTTCTTTAGATACCTTATCTACGATAGTACTAAAATCTTGCATATTTGAGCTATACACAACCACTGTAAACTTATCTTGTTCTGGTGTAAAAATATCTTTATTTGTATAAAATATCCACTGTGAAAAATCTATAAATTTATACTGTGAAAAACGATAATTTGAATATGCAAAGGCGGCAGCTATCATAGCAGCGCCAAAAAAAGAAGCAAAAACAAGGGAGAATTGACCTTTATGCATAGCCCATCTCCTCTTGTGTCTCTATATTAGAGTGAATTAATCTTGTCCGCTAAAACTTGTTTTGAAGAAGCTCCAACCATCTGATCAACTAGCTCTCCATCTTTAAAAAAGAGGATTGTAGGGATTGAACGGATACCATACTTTACTGCTAAATCTTGCTCTTCATCTGTATTGACCTTACATATCTTAGCTTTTCCGTCAAAATCCTCAGCCAACTCTTCAATCACTGGAGCAAGCATACGGCAAGGTCCGCACCATGGAGCCCAAAAATCTACCAATGCTATACCTTCTTTGATTGACTCATCAAAATTTGCTGCTGTTAAATCTAAATATTTTCCCATTGTTTTCTCCTGTATATTATTTATACGCAATTATACATCTTATATCTTTAAACTCTCCATAGTCTAAAAGATTATTTTTAGTAACTGATGTTTTCTACAATTTTTATTGATTTATCATTTACGATGAGTGCATCTATCTGGTAGTCTGAGTCTATGTTTTTCTTGTATATGTAGTAATCTACTGTTTTTATAATTCTTTGGAGTTTTTTTGGAGTTATTCTCGTAAGGGCATCATAATCTTTTGAGTATTTAACCTCGAAAAAGTGTAAAATATCATCTTTTTTAGCGACTATATCAATCTCACCAAAATGAGAATGAAAATTCCTCTCTTTGATAGAGTATCCGATATCTTCTAGATACTCTACCGCTCTATCTTCTGCTTCTAGCCCAAGAGAAAGACTAATCCTCAATCCTAATCATAACTGGTTTTGCTCTACATGTAGAGAGTTTTTCAAGCTTTTTTATGGCACTTTGTATAGCTTTTTCTTTACATGTATGAGTAGAAAAAAGAAGTGTTGCATTTGCTCTGTCACTGTCTGGTTTTTGCAAAAAGCTATTGACTGATATCCCAAAATCACCTAGTATAGAAGTTATGCTAGTCAAAACTCCTACCTCATCAGCCACTCTAATCCTCACATAGTACTTTGTCTCAATCTCATCTTGATTTAAAAGTGCAAATCCCCCACCCTCTAAATCTCGCTTAAATCCAAGTATAGGAGAGCTTTGTCCAACTCTAGCTATCTCTATTAGATCCGCTATAACCGCACTAGCAGTAGCATCCCCACCAGCTCCAGCTCCATAATACATAGTCTCTCCAACCTTATCTCCAATAACACTAATGCCGTTCATAACTCCATCAACTTTTGCTATCATCTGTGAGGCTGGAACAAGTGCCGCGTGAGCTCTAAGCATGACTTTGTTATTGGCGCATTTTTTTGCAATTGTGAGGTGCTTGATGACATAACCAAACTCTTTTGCAAAGAAGATATCTTCACTACTTATCTGCTCTATACCCTCTATGAGTATATCTTCTGGATTTGCGTGAATCCCATAAGCTATGCTTGCTAAGATTAGAAGTTTATGAGCCGCATCAAACCCACCCACATCAAAGCTTGGGTCTGCTTCTGCATATCCTAGCTTTTGTGCCTCATCTAAAACTGCTTTAAACTCTACACTTTCGCTCATCATTTTTGTTAGTATAAAGTTACAAGTTCCGTTCATAATACCTTTTATAGACTCTATATGATTTGCACTCAAGCCCTCTCTTAAAGCCTTTATGATAGGAATCCCACCCGCAACACTAGCTTCAAACCCCAAAGGAGTCAAACTAGCTGCATCTTGAAGGGCATAACGATGATAAGCTAGAAGTGCTTTGTTGGCAGTTACTACTGCTTTTCCGCTCTCTAAAGCTTTTTTTACTACCTTAAAAGGCTCATCAACGCCACCCATAAGCTCTATCACGACATCTATATCGTCATTTTCTAAAACATCATTTATATCTGTGCTAAGTGGGATATCAACACCTCTATCTCGCTTTAAATCTCTTACTATCCCCATAATGGGAACTATCTTTTTACCGCTTCTTGCTTCAATGATGTCGCTATTTTCTTCTAGTATCTTTACTACGCTTGCTCCAACAGTGCCAACTCCAATAATCCCTACTTTTATCATCTCTATTTACTCTTTTCTAAATTTTTTAAATACTTTTTTAGACTTTTTGCTGCTTGGCGAATTCTATTTTCATTCTCTATAAGAGCAATCCGAACATAGTTATCGCCACCCTCGCCAAAGCCAATTCCTGGACTCACTGCTATCTTCGCCTCTGTTAAAAGCTGTTTTGAAAAGCTCATACTGCCCAAGTGCTGAGCAACTTCGGGTATCTTTGCCCAGATAAACATAGTCGCATTTGGCTTATCTATCTTCCAGCCTGAATTTGCAAAACTCTCAAGTAGCACATCTCTTCTTTTTTGATAAGTAGCCGTTATCTCTCTTACGCAATCTTGAGGACCGTCTAGTGCTACAGTTGAAGCAACTTGGATTGGCGTAAACATCCCATAATCAAACCAAGACTTTATCTTCTGAAGTGCATTTATCATCTTTGGATTACCAACTATAAAACCAACTCTCCAGCCAGCCATGCTATAGCTTTTTGAGAGCGTAAAACTCTCAACTGCTACATCTTTTGCACCTTCAACCTCAAGAATTGAGGGAGTTTTATAACCATCAAATGTCAAATCAGCATAAGCGATATCACTTATGATATAAAATCTCTCTTTTT
>CAYOWG010000071.1:0-5896 GCA_964407605.1 uncultured Sulfurospirillum sp.
CTTAATCTCTTTTACTTGCACCCAAATAATCCCTTCTATACTTAACTCCTTCTCTTTATAATCTTTTTTTAGACCTATATGCTTAGCATTAAATCCCCACCAACCAGCCTTTGGCAGATGAAATGTAAACTCTCCTCTCTCGTTTGCTTTTATCTCTATGGTTTTAAAACTCTGCTGAGGAGCTTCTGTTTTTGCTTCACCCATTTTTAGGTTCTCTATATCAACATCACTATTGAGATACTCTATCTCTATCTTTGCAAAAGGCACAGGAATACCACTAGCTTTTACTTTTGCACTAAAACTGCTACCTTCCCAGATACCATAAGGCTTTGAGAGTGGAATAATCTCAGCTTCAAGTCCTAGCTCTCTATCCCAGTCTGTAGGCTTTCCTGCTATATTTACTATAGTTTTTGTGATTTGTTGCAGATATATACCCTCAAGAGTGCTATAGTATGGAGCTGGTTTTAGCACAAAAAGATGGTCGCCCATTTTTCTTAGCTTATGTTTTGATTTGTAGCCTTTACCAACTCTTTTTTTACCCTGAAACTCAATCGGTTCAAGTGTATCAATCAAGTCGGTTTTTATCCCCTTATGAACTACAAAAAACTCTTCAACTGCTAAAAACTCTTCACTATCATGTTGCTTTCCCATATCCATTGTTTTTCTATCGCTATATGGATGTATCATGGCATGTATCATGGGCACAGTTCTACCACTCTCTAAAGTTGTCTCGGGTGTGTACATCAGCTGAAAGTGGTTAGCAGATAAACCAACTGCTACGGCTATAGTTATTAAAAATATCTTCACTTAATCTTCCTTTTATTCAAAAATTTTAGAGCTTTTAAGAAAAACTCTATGCTCATCACCCGCATCAAATATCGCAACATAATCACCTTCTGGCTTTTTGAAGTTCACCTCACTGCTGCTATTCAGTTTGGTTTCAAATATAGTTTCGCCATTTTGCTCAACTCTAAAATTGACACCGCCAGCACTGCTTCCATCACTAAAACCGCCCTCGCAAGTGATAGTTCCATCTCCCTCATCTAAGCAGGTCAAAAGTGGAGTGTGTGCAAACAATCCACTTAAGACTAGACATACCAATAACAATCTTTTCATACTACACCTCTCTTTTAAAAAATTCTCTTGCCATACCTGCGAGCAAAATTAGCACTAAAAAGCCCAATACAAAATATGGCATATTGTCTCTTTTAGATTTTTGTATCTCTACTTGCTCTAACTTTTGACCCTTAACCGTAGGCTTAGCTTCAGTCTCCTGTTTTGCTGTCTCTATTTCTGGTGCTGTTACTGCCTTGCTTGTCATCTGTCCACTTGGAGTCATTAAGCCAAATCCTATAGCCTTATCATTGACAAACTCTTTAAACTTTTCGTTATATACTCTACTAATTGAGTGTTGTGTCTCAAGCTCTTTGTACAGCTCTACAAGTTTTTTCAAAGTATCCTCATCGGTCTTAAAGTAACCCTTTCTGTTTGCCTCAAGCATCATCTTTACGATTCTTGCATAGGCATCTGGATTTAGAGACTTAAACCACTCTTGAATCTGTAAATCATACTTATCGTTTACATATATCTCTACAAACTCTTGCCACTGATCATCTCGTATGACATTTGGATCAACCACCTGCCAGCCCCAAAAGTTTGCCATCACATCTTGTACGGCTGTTGTGCCACTATACCCCTCAGCCTTCATCTCCTTTATCCACTTTGGATGAAAGTATCGTCCTCTTAGCTCTTTACTCATAAACTTCGCAGTTGACTCTATCTTTGCATCATTTGGGTCTCTTAGGTTTGCTATATAGGTTTTTGGAGCTTTCCCATCTGCATTTCTTACAGCCATAGCAATTGAGCCAAAGTACTCAAAAGGGTCATCGCTTGTTAAAAGTCCGTAGAGATTTGAAGTCCGTGAAAATATAATCCCCTCAGTTCCACTAAGATTTTTAGAATATAAATCAAGCTTTACTCTTTTTTCACTCCATCTGCTTGGGTCACTTCCAAAATAGTAGCCAAGCTTTTGGACATAATTTTGTGATATTCTCTTATCATCTTCCCATCTTCCTGTATCTCCTATCTCATCAACACCACTTCCATAATCTCCAGTTTTGTTTGAAAACACTCTAATAGTTGAGAGATATTTTGCTTCGCTCTCATTTATATCTCTTTGTTTTACTAGTTTCTTTTCAAGTGCGAGTGAGTTCTCTCTTAGAAAGTTATTGTCCTCTTTTAGGGCACTTATCTTCTCAACTGCTTTTGCGATTAGTTGCATGGCTTGAGGAAAAGTATCTCTATAGAGTCCTGTTGCACTTATAACCACATCTACTCTTGGTCTTTTAAGCTCATCAAATGGAATTATCTCTACGTCACTAACTTGACCTTTATTGACAACTAGAGAGTGGTTCATTATTTTTTTGTACTTCTCTAGCCAGTGCTCAGGTGTCAAGTCTAAAATAAACCTAATTCTGCTCACCGTTACAAGCTCAGATATCCACTGTGATACTCCATTTGGTAGAAAGCTATTGAGTCCCTGTTTTACCATATTTTGTATCACTTTATTTGAAACTCCTGTCTCATTCCAGATGGGTCTTACACCCATAGCATATAAGATTTGTGATTCTAGGATTCCGTGATGACGCATGGTTTCAAGCGACCATAGATTAAAAGTCAATTTTCTTGGATATTTGCCATGCTCTGCATAGTAATTTGCTATAAAATCCTTCATAAGCTTACTGCCAGTTTTATAGGCTGCTTTTGTTGGAACTTTGCTAGGGTCAAATCCATACATATTGACCCCAGTAGGTAGGCTTTGCGGATTTCTTATACTATCTCCTCCTATGCCACCCTCTATAAACTCGCCATCAAGTGCTCTAAAGAAATTTTTCATCTCTTTGTTATTGATAAAGCTATACTTATACTCTAAGGCAACTTTAAGATATGCCTTTATCTCCTCATTTTTAATAGTATCTAAACTCTTTTCATCAATCACATAATCTTTCATGAGCTTATACACTTTAGAGCTATTGAACTCTTTATAGTTTTTAGCAAAATAGTTCTCATCCCCCTCAACAAGTGCGATAAACTCACTACCCACCATCTGCATAATAGTAGATATAAGATGCTCCTCTTTTGGATATGTACCAAACGAATGCAATCCAAGTGGCATAGCTTGTTTTGAAGCTCCTAGTATATAGCCTTGAACTTCCGATATATATCTCTTGAAATCCTCTTCAATCATCTGAGGTGTAAACTCTACATCTTTATGAATATCCATTTTTATGCTAGTCTCTATGATTTGCTCTCTTAGTTGAGTTTTTAGCATACCCTCATCAACACTCTCATACTGATTTATGAAGTCCATAATCTCACTTAGCTCTTTATATGTTCCAGTCAATCCAAATGGAGGAGTTTGATGAGATATGAGTGTGGCTCTTCCTCTTCTTTTAGCTTGAATACCTTCAGCCAAGTTATTTGTTATATATGGATAGATGACAGGAACATCTCCTAAAACCGAGAGTGCATCATCTCCAACCCTCAACCCCCTCTCTTTGCCAGGACTCCACTCTTGTGTTCCATGGGTTCCAAAATGCACAAGTGCATCCATTTTGAATTGATTTCTTGCCCATAGATAACTAGCTAGATAAGAGTGACTTATAGAAACTGTTGGACTATGCCACAAAGAGGCGTCATCTCTGTTTATATCCGCATTCATAGCCCAAATACTATCCTCTCTCTCGGCTCGTCTTGGTTGGGGCATAACTACGATATTGCCTGATTCAAACTTTGGCACTAGAAAATACCACTTCTCATCTTTGTAGATTAGCATTTTTGACTCAAGCGGGTATCCCCAAAATCTTATCATATTCGTTCTTGTATCAACAGGAAGCTTATAGAACTCCTTCATATACTCCTCGTAAGGAAAAAGTGCCGCACTATCATTTGCAAGCATCTTTTTAGCCTCTTCGTATAGATTTACACTATATAAAACATTCAAACCCTTAGTGGCTTCCTCTCTTATATGGCTTGCATTGAGCTCTTGTGTTGTGTATCCCTGTCTTCTAAACTCTTTAAAAACACCCTCAAGGCTTTCGGGAAGATTTAGAAAACTAGATCCCATGCTGTCCTTTCCTCCTGGGTAGTTATAGAACATAATGGCGACTTTTTTATCTGCATTATCCATTCTTTTAAGTTTAGATATATTTAAAGCCTTATTTGCTAAGGATTCTAGCTGAACTTTTATAGGAAGCATCTCTTTGGTCTTTTCATCTTGAGTTGCAACTATCAAAGCATCAGTAAACCCAAGTGTCTCTGGTATGATATAGACCATAGGAATCATAGGAAAGTCTACACCATAAGGATCCTCATTCCACTCTTCATAACTACCTTTCATATAGTATAAAGCATGCAAAACTGGAACATTCAACTCTTCATAGCTCTTTTTTTGGCTCTCATGGTCTATAATCATAAGTTGAAAGTTTATGATGGCATCTACAATAGTTTGATTGTTTTCACTCAAAAAGTTTGAGCCTGTAGGATTTTTACCCGTAATATCAACATAAAAAGGCAGAGTATAAGCTCCATTTGCCTCAAGATACTCTATCATGCTATTTATATGATTTATCGCCCCACTAACTACTGAACTTCTGTGGATTCCTATCCCGATTATAGGTTTTTTACTGCTATTTAGATCTATATTAAAAAAATCTGCATATTCAACTAGGTTATTGAAAACTAAATTAGGATTTTTAGGATGATAGATACCCTCTTTTGGCAAGATTATAGCTTCCCCGATATCCTCTTGTGAAATTTTTAGTATATTTGCTTTTATATATTTTGACATATTGACAAAGTTTGCTTCGCCCCCATTTTGCCAGTATTTATTTAGGTCTATACTCTTTTGTAGCTCTATGCCTCTTCTGTATGGACTATCATCTTCTAGTGTAATAGGAGTAATCATAACACTTTGATCACTCTGCTCTATAGCTTCACTAAATCTTGCAAGCATGGAGCTTGTGTTCCTTGCTCCTCCAAGTGCATCAAATATAACAAACTTATACTCATTGATAGTTTGAACCTGCTTGTCCTTCTCTATCTCATCTTCAAACTTAACCTCTACATGTAAGCCCTCTTTGGTTGCTATATTTTTAAAATTGTGAAGTTTTGCACTTTGTGAAGTTTTTCCCATCGTAGCACTTATGATAAGTAAATCCTTGCTTGCAAAAAGTGATACAGCTAGAACTAAGATAGATAAAATTACCCTCATTGAGGTGCCACTTTTTTGTCTTCAGGTACATACACCATACTTCCATCTTTCATCTTATAAGCAATTCCAGCTTTTACACCTTCCCCTTCACCGATATTTCCACTTGATTTATACTTAGTCAGTTTTTCACCCTCTTTGATGATTATCTCCATATTTGGCTTACCTGCATTTTTGATAACCGTAACATTTTGGGCACTAAATGGATTTAGTGGGTTCAAAGCTATAGAGATAAGAAGTGCAGCGATAATCACCAAAAAAATATCTATAAGATTAACTGCTGAGATGATAGGATTTAAAGACTCATCATCTTGTAGAAATTTCATTTCTCAATACTCGCCAAATAGTCCGTTATCTCAGTTGCATACCATCTTTTTCTTACAGAAACTATCCAGTAAGTGATAGAGGCTGTAATCAGAGCAAATATAACCCCACCAAAAACGATGATAAGATTTTCACTAATGCCTTGTATGTTTCCATCAGCAAGTGCCTTTAAAGCAGGTCCCATAGGTATCATGGTTGCAACGAGCCCTAGCATAGGAGATATTCTTGTTACGATAGATACATTTTCAAGTTTCTTGTATGCAAAAACTTCCAAATTGTCACTACATGTAATACTATTTTTAA
>CAYOWG010000072.1:0-5892 GCA_964407605.1 uncultured Sulfurospirillum sp.
TATATACAAGGTAAAATAAAAATGAGCAAGAGTTTATACGACACTTTGGGGGTTTCTCAAGATGCGAGTCCTGAAGAGATAAAAAAATCATATAGAAGATTAGCAAGAAAGTATCATCCAGATATCAACAAAGATGCCCAAGCAGAAGATAAGTTTAAAGAGATAAATGCAGCTTATGAGATACTAAGCGATAAATCAAAAAAAGCACAATACGACCAATATGGCGACAGTATGTTTGGCGGTCAAAACTTCCATGATTTTGCAAGCCAGCAAGGTGGGGCAAACTTAGATGATATACTAAGAAGTATATTTGGTGGTGGGGCTTCGATGGGTGGAGGTTTTGGTGGCTTTAGCAATGCAGGTTTTGGCATGCCAGACCTTGATGTAAATGCGAGAATTTCTATACCCTTTAATGTTGCAGTTCTTGGAGGAAAGCACTCTGTTAGTTATGGCGGAGAGAGTTTTGATGTCAAAGTGCCAGCTGGCATCAAAAACGGAGAAAAGCTTCGCATACGAAACAAAGGAAAGAGCTACCAAGGACAAAGAGGAGACATGATACTAAGTGTCGAAGTAAGTGAGAGCCCTGAGTATGAAAGAGTAGGGAGTGACCTCATTAAAGTCATTGATATTCCCCTTAAATACGCTTTATTTGGTGGAAAAGTAAAAGTGGATACGCTTTATAAAGAGATAACTCTAAAAGTAAAAGCAGGCACTAAAAATAATCAAAAATTTAGAGTAAAAGAGTATGGTGCGATGAACCGTAAAGCAGGAACTAAGGGAGATTTGTATCTAAAAGCAAACATTGTTATTCCAAATATAGATGATTTAGATAAAGAGCTAATAAAATTGATGAGAGAGAAACTTCCAGAAGGAGCATAAGATGCATAGTTATGATGAACCAGTTTATCTTATAAGTGTTGTTGCAAAAGTACTCACAATCCACCCTCAGACTCTTCGTCAGTATGAGAGAGAAGGGCTAGTTGTACCCTCAAGGACTGATGGCAAGATGCGACTATACTCTCAAAGAAATATAGATAGGATAAAGATGATATTAAGACTCACTAGAGATTTGGGGGTCAATCTAGCTGGAGTTGATGTTATTATGCAACTCAAAGAGAAGCTTGATGAGCATGAATCTACTATAGAAGCGCTAAAAGAGGAGATAGATACTCTTAAAGGCATAAGAAAAACAAGCAACCCTTTAGTAAAGAGACAAAATAGTTATGAAATCATTATATTTGGAGAGTAATCTTTAGTGGATAATCTGTTACTAATCATACTAACAGCTATCGCAATAGCTACTTTTTTAAATATCTTTTTAAAGTATTTTCATATCCCAACCATCATAGGCTATATCCTAACTGGGACTATAATCACCTATATATTTTCACTACACTACAACGCAGACTTAGCTCATATAGCAGAGTTTGGTATAGTGTTTTTGATGTTTACTATAGGTTTAGAGTTTTCTGTAAAACGTCTTATGAGTATGAAAAAAGAGGTTTTTTTTAACGGCTCAATTCAAGTCCTCGTAACAGGCGGGATATTTTCACTTCTTGCCCAGTATGTTTTTGATATCGAACAAAAAAGTGCAATTATCATTGGCTTTGCTTTTGCTCTCTCTTCAACTGCAATCGTACTTAAGATACTAAATGATTCAGGAGATATACACGCCAAATACGGACGAAAATCACTTGGAATACTTCTTTTTCAAGACATCGCAGTTATACCTCTTTTGCTTATGATAAATATCTTTATGATTACAGGGGTCTCAGTGCCTATGCTAATTGGAAAGACTTTAATAAGTGCCGTATTGGTAATTGGCTTATTATTTGTAGTCGGTAAGTACCTCTTAAATCCATTTTTTGCTAGAGTAGTCTCTTTGGATAGTGATGAGATATTTATAGCTTCAGTCATCTTGATTGTTGTTGGAGCATCGTATTTTGCTCACGCACTTGGTTTTACCTATTCTTTAGGAGCTTTTTTGGCTGGTATGATTATAGCAGAGACAAAGTATAGACATCAAGTTAAGGCTGATTTGATACCATTTAGAGATATACTTCTAGGGCTATTTTTTATAACCGTAGGAATGCAGATAAATCTCTCCATAGTAGCTGAGTATTTTGTCGAAATCATACTTCTTTTAGTTGCTGTTATGAGTATAAAAGCGACTGTTATCTTTGTACTACTATCTACTTATGTTAGCAAAAGAATCTCTCTTAAAGCCGCTTTATCCTTATCTCAAGCAGGCGAATTTACTCTAGCAGCCTTTGCTTTGGCGAGTGCTGGCTCACTTATAGACCCTATAACTAACCAAATTCTTATCGTTATGGTTACAATCTCTATGATACTAACCCCATTTATACTCAAAAATATCAAAGCGATAGCAGATAAGTTTTTAAAAGAGAACACAGAAGACTACACTATCTACTCATCTGGATTAAAAGAGCACATCATAGTTTGCGGCTATGGAAAGCTTGGACAAGAGATTATATATAGACTTAAAAAGATGGACTTGAAGTTTATAGTGATTGAGCACGATATAGATCTAGTAAAATTAGGAGAGCAAAGAGGAGAGCCTGTCTTTTTTGGAAATGCTGCTATGAAAAGCATACTCATACAAAACGGTGTTGAGTCTTGTCAAGCAGTCATAGTTGCCTTTAGCAATGAAAAAAAACTAATACGCATTTGTGAAGTCCTAAACTCTTTTAAAAACCCTATAAATACGGTAGTAAAAGTTGTAGATTACGAAGAGAAGCAACTTCTAAAAGACTTACATGTAAACCACATAGTAAACGAGGGAAGAGAAGTAGCAAAGTCTCTAATAAGAAAGGCTTTACTAAAGTAAGGGTAGAGTTATCTACTCATACAGTCCAGAACTAAGATATCTCTCGCCTGTATCACAAAGAATAGTTACTATATTCTTTCCCTTAAATTCAGGTCTTGAAGCTACTTGTGTTGCTCCAAAAGCATTTGCTCCACTTGAAATTCCTACTATAAGACCTTCTTTACAAGCCAAAGATCTTGAAGTTATCACAGCATCTTCGTAGCTGACTTGTAAGACTTCATCAAAAACATTAGTATCAAGAACGCTTGGAACAAAACCAGCTCCAATTCCTTGTATCTTATGAGGTCCTGGCTTTCCTCCGCTTAGGACTGGCGAGAGGCTTGGCTCGATTGCTATGACTTTTATGTTTGGATTTTTTTTCTTTAAAGCAGAGCCCACGCCCATTACAGTACCACCAGTTCCAACCGCAGCTATAAAAACATCGATTTTACCGTCAGTATTAGCCCAGATCTCTTCGGCTGTTGTCTCTACATGTATAGATGGATTTGCAGCATTGTCAAACTGTTGAGGGATAAAAGAGTTTTCTGTTTGTGTTGCAAGCTCTTTAGCTTTTTCAATCGCACCTTTCATGCCAAACTGTGGCTCAGTTAGAACAAGCTCAGCTCCTAATGCACTAAGAAGCTTGCGTCTCTCTAGACTCATGGAGCTTGGCATAGTAAGGATAAGTTTTAGTTTGTAGCTTGCACAAACTGCTGCAAGTCCTATGCCGGTGTTTCCACTAGTGGGCTCTATGATGACACTTTGTTTTGTTATAAGTTTACGCTCAAAGGCATCTTTAATCATATTAAAACCAATACGGTCTTTGACTGAATGAGTTGGGTTTAAAAACTCACATTTTCCTAGTATAGTTGAGCTAGTCTCATCTGAAGCTTGGTTTAGTTTTACTAGTGGTGTGTTGCCTATGAGTCCTGTTATGTTTTCTGCGTATTTCATAGTTCTCCTTTATATACTATAGTTTAGTTGGTTTGATACTCTGTTTTCATACTCTTGGAGCTCACTCAAAGATATATCAAAAATATCTTCAAGTTTTTCATTGCTCTCTTTATAAAAAAGCTCTATCGCGGGGTTTGATACAGATAGCCTAGTTACATCTAGGTCGCCTTCAAGGGCTATGAGTATCTCTTTTACTTTTATATCACTCGCATTTCGTGCTAGCAGATATCCTCCATAAGCACCTCTAACACTTCGGATAAGCCCAGCATGCCTTAACACAACAAGCAGTTGCTCAAGATAGTTTTGAGGGATATTTGCACGCTTAGAAATCTCTTTTATCTGTGTTGGCTTATCACTAGCTATCAATGAGAGTTCGTATATAGCACTAAGGCCATATACACCCTTGGTTGATATAAGTGCCATTAGCCTATCGCCTGCTCTAAGTCTGCTATCAAGTCTCTAGGGTTTTCAAGACCAACACTAAGTCGGATTAAGCCCTGTTTTATGCCTGCCTCTTCAAGCTCATCAGCAGGAACTTGCATGTGGGTTGTACTTGCTGGATGTGTTATGATTGACTTTGAATCACCTATATTTGTTACAACTGCAAATATCTTTGTGCTATCCAAGATATCTTTAGCTGTCTCAAAATCCTCTACTTCAAAACTAAGAAGACCAGAAGTTAGACCATCTTTGAAGTATTTTTTAGCTCTATCGTTTTGTGCATCACCTTCAAGCCCTGGATAAGATACTTTTTTGACTTTTGGGTGAGACTTTAGAAACTTAGCAACTTCAAGTGCGTTTAGAGAGTGTTGTTTCATCCTTACATGTAGAGTTTCCAAGCCCTGTATAAGCAACCAAGAGTTAAATGGAGCTAGAGTCGCACCAATATCACGAAGCAAAGAGAGTCTAGCCCTAAGCGTAAAAAGTGGAAATGGCAAGTCTGCATAAACAAGTCCATGATAGCTCTCGTCTGGCTCGTTAAAGTGTGGATACTTGTCGTTGCCTATAAGTTTTTCATTTAGTCCCTCTCTAGCAACTATAATGCCACCAAGTGCAAGTCCTTGACCTGTTGTATATTTGCTTGTGCTATGAACAACAACATCAACCCCATAAGTTATAGGTGCAAAGAGAATAGGGGTAGCTACTGTGTTATCGCATATCGTTACGATATTGTGCCTATTTGCAATTTTTACAATCTTTTCTATATTTGCTATGGCTATTTGTGGGTTTGAGAGTGATTCAAAAAATATAGCTTTTGTTTTATCATCTATAAGTGCTTCTAGGTCATCTGCACTATCGCTATCAAATGTTTTAGCTTTTATACCAAATCTCTTTAGTGTGTGAGTAAGAAGGGTAGTGGCTCCCCCATAGACTTTTTTAGCAACTATGATGTTCTCGCCCGCTTGGGCTAAATTTGCTACTGCAAAAAATATAGCAGATTGACCACTTGAAGTTGCAAGTGCAGCTTCTCCACCTTCAACTGCTGCAAATCTATTTTCAAAGATTTCGGTAGTAGGGTTATTTAGTCTTGTATATATTGGTCCTAATTCTTTTAATGCAAATCTATTTGCGGCAGTCTCGGCAGAGCCAAAATCATAAGCAGTAGTTTGATAAAGTGGAACCGCCATGGCTCCTGTATGTTCTTGATTGTACCCGTGATGAAGTGCTAAAGTCTCTTGTGTCATTAGTATATCCTTTTGAATTTATATCGAAATTATATAGTTTTTTCTTACTAATATCAAGTAAAATGGTAGATAAACTATATTATAAAAATTGACCTATAAACTAATAACGTTATTTGTAATATATTATATATCTTAATACATAATATATTACATAATATATTATGTAAACATTGTATTTTAGGGCTTTATAATAATGTTGAGGTTTGGTGGATTATCATTGTTTATACAAGTTCAAACATTGATATTTGAGTTCCTATTTTATGCTTGTTGTATAGGTCTAGCTCTTCTAAAGATGAGAGGCTCACTAGGATATTGACTCCCTTCTCTTCTATTCTTCTTAGTGACACTATAGATAAATCTTGAGTTTCACCACAGGTCAGTTTCACCCCTTTGTTGATAAAAATGATTTTAGAAGGGAGGATTTTT
>CAYOWG010000073.1:0-5845 GCA_964407605.1 uncultured Sulfurospirillum sp.
TCGCCCGCTAGAGTTTTTAAATCCCTCCACATTTTCAACTCCTACATGTAAAGGAGGATTTTTTGCTATGGCTTTTAATACAAGCTTGAAACTATCAGTTCTTGCATCTTGGAGGTCTTTTTTCAAGCCTTTTGATGTATAGGGCTGGCATGGTGGCGACATCCATAAAAAATCTATATCATCTAAGTTCGTTTCATTAAATTTTTCAAGATTAAATTTTGTTGCTTTGTGAGAAAAGTTGGCGTTGTAACACTCAATTGCCAGTTCATTTTGGTCATAAGCGGCTAGAACTTTTATATCAAACTCTTTGCAGGCTTTAGCGAAACCACCTATACCACAATATAGCTCTAATGCTCTTGTCATAAGCTTACAAAAAGCATATAACCTCTATATAGTTCAGTTATGCCATATATGATAACACCAAGAGCCGCTAGCTTTATAAAGATATCCCTTAGAGAGGTTTTGTTAAATAAGCTTATAAAAAAACCAAGTGAAAAGAGGGCGGGGATAGTGCTAAGTCCAAAGATTAGCATAACCAAGCCACCATAAATTGGGCTTGCCGTATTTGCAGCAGTTACAGCGAAAAAATAGACAAAGCCACAGGGCAAAAATCCATTTAGTAGTCCTAGTAAATAAAAGCTTAGGTAGGATTTTGATTTTATCAAAGATTGAAAACTCTTTTTATACCAACTTGTTGTAGAGAAACTATGTTCTATGATAGTGAGAAATTTAATCTGTCCGAGCAAAGAGAGCCCAGCAAGAACCATAATCAACCCAGTAATCATCCTAAAGATAGTATTGACCTCTCCATCAAAAGAGAACAAAGAGCCAAAGTATCCAAATAGAACACCAAAAAATATATATGTAGATACTCTACCAAGTGAATAGAGAAGATGAGAGAAGGTCTGTTTTTGGCTGCTAAACCCTTTATCTATCTTGGCACTGCTATATGCGATGACGATGCCACCGCACATTCCGACACAGTGCCCAAATGAGCCCAAAAATGCTATTGTTATTATCGAGATTATGTTTACTGCTTCCACGAAAACAGTTTAACCAAATTTTCCTGTTATATACTCTTCAGTTATCTTCTCTTCTGGATTGACAAATATCTTTTCAGTATCAGCATACTCAATAAGATTTCCAAGATGAAAAAATGCCGTATAATCAGCAATCCTAGCAGCTTGTTGCATGTTGTGAGTAACTATGATGATAGTAAACTGCTCTTTTAGCTTTGTCATAAGGTTCTCTATGACTTGCGTTGAGATTGGATCAAGTGCACTTGTTGGCTCATCCATCAAGATGACATCAGGCTTAACTGCTATAGTTCTAGCGATGCAGAGTCGTTGCTGCTGACCACCAGACAGAGCAGTTCCGCTCTCGCCCAGCTTATCTTTTACCTCTTTCCATAGTCCAGCATCTCTTAAGGCTTGTTCAACCAAATCATCACACTCTTTACCTTTTTTGACCATGTCATGCATCAAAGGAGCATAAGCAATATTGTCATAGATACTTTTTGGAAAAGGGTTTGGTTGTTGAAAAACCATACCAACTTTTTTTCTTACAGCTACTTCGTCAACGCCACTAGCATAGATATCATGCCCATCAAGAGTAACTTTGCCCTCTATCTTAACATTATCTATGAGGTCATTCATGCGGTTCAAGCACCTAAGAAAGGTAGATTTGCCGCACCCTGATGGCCCTATGAAAGCTGTTATATTGTTTTCAAATATATCTAAGCTTATACCATTTAGTGCTTGTTTATCGCCATACCATAATTTTAAGTTATTTGTTTTTACTTTGATGTTCATCTTATTGTCCCCTTTTTATTGAACAAGTCCAGTAAAAATTCATCGCGACTCTTGTGAAGCAAAGCGGTTGCATAAGCAATCACTCTCTTTGAGAAAGTACGAAGTTGAGCTTCTGTATATTTCATTATTAATCCTACCATGTTTTTGTATATTTGTTTCTAAAATAGATGGCTATTGCATTTAGAGATAACAAGATTGTAAGAAGCACTAGAATTCCCGCCGCCGCTCTCTCTACAAAAGCACGATCTGGCATCTGTGTCCAAGAAAATATCTGAGCTGGCATAACCGTAGCAGCTTCTGTGAAAGATGTTCCGATATCTGGAATAAAAGCAATCATACCTATCATGATTAGCGGAGCAGTCTCACCCATAGCTTGAGCTAGAGAGATGATAGAACCTGTTAGCATGCCTGGAGCCGCTAAAGGGATAACATGGTCTCTTGTAATCTGCCATCTTGTAAGCCCAAGTGCATATCCAGCTTGACGAATAGAGTCTGGCACTGCCTTTAGAGCTGCTTTTGAACTCACTATGATAACAGGAAGACTCATAAGAGCAAGTGTCATGCCACCAACAAGAGGCGATGATCTAGGCACTCCAAATATGATGATAAATACAGCAAGCCCTAAAAGCCCAAACAATATAGAAGGGATTGCTGCGAGATTATTGATATTTATCTCTATAAGCTGGGTCATTTTGTTATCAGGGGCAAACTCTTCAAGATAGACAGCAGTCATAACTCCAAGAGGAACTGCTAGAAGCATACAAACAACCATAGTCAAGACCGAACCAACGATAGATGACATAAAGCCAGAATACTCTGCTATCTTTGAGTCACCTTTTGTGAAGAAAATATTGTTAAATCTTCTCTCTACTTTGCCCTCGCTTTTCATCTTATTTACCTGCTCTTTTTGCTTATCTGTTAGCCTGTTGTGTTTGCCTTTTATGTACTGATCAACACCTGAGGTAGCTAGAACCCATCTCTCTTGTTTTGTGTCCATCCACTCAGGATTTTGCTCAACAAGTCTTGGTAGATTTCTTAACCAAGCTTTACTGACTATATGTTTATATGTCTTTCTATCTATCGCTTTATGGGGCATTTTTACTGTTTTTTCGTTCACAGTGATAGGGACTTTCACATAAGTTTGACTAAAAGCACTATAACCTTTTATAGTCATATCTGTTAAAAAGAATACTAAAAATGCGATACTAAAAACCAATGCACTAAGTGCAACAAACTTAAATCTTTTCTCGCTTCTTTTTCTTTTTGCAAGTTGCGGAATATAAAAATAGTCTTTGTTTGTTTTATTTTTTTTCATTATAACTCTTTATAAATTTGAAATTTTATATTTTTTGTGAAACTTTCTTATCATAAATACAGAGTATATATTTATAACAAGAGTCACTATAAACAAGACCAATCCTAGTGCAAACGCGGCCAAAGTTTCTGGCGAGTCAAATGCTTGATCGCCAGTCATCGCATCAACAATACGAACCGTAACGGTAGTCATAGTATCAAATGGATTCCAAGTAAGGTTTGCTTGAAGACCTGCTGCCATCACAACTATCATAGTCTCACCTAAGGCTCTTGAGACTCCAAGAAGTGCAGCTGAGATGATACCTGGAAGTGCTGAGGGAAGAACTATAAACTTGATAGTTTCTGCCTTTGTCATTCCAAGTGCTAGTGATCCGTGTCTTACATGTTGAGGGACTGAGCTTATAACATCATCTGAAAGAGATGAGATGATAGGGATAATCATAATTCCCATAACGATACCAGGAGCTAGAGCATTTTGAAAAGAGACATCAAAGCCAAACATCTCAAAAAACTTGACTATGGCTGGTGCTATTGTGATTGCTGCAAAGAAACCATATACAACTGTTGGAATTCCTGCTAAAATCTCAAGAATTGGTTTTAGTTTATTTCTAGTTTTTTTGCTTGCATATTCGCTTAGATATACTGCTGAAAAGACTCCAAATGGAAGTGCGATTGCCATGGCTATAAAAGTTATATAAAAAGTTCCAGCAAAGAGTGGTAATGCTCCAAATTTGCCACCCTCAGGAAACCATTGTGTTCCAAATATGAAGTAAAAAAGACTCTCTTGTTTAAAAAATTGCATAGCTTCAAAAAGAATAGAGAATAGGATACCAAAGGTAGTAAGTATAGTTATGAAAGATGCTAGCATCAAGAGGGCAACTATCGCGCCCTCTCTTTGTTTTATGCTTATCATTTGTGGATTATTTGAGAACTGATTTGGCTTTTACCATCTCAATTGTTAGTGGAGTAAGCTTGTTAACACTTTCTTTTATCTTAGCCCTTAGATCGTCACTAGCAGGGATAAGACCAATCTCGCCTAAAACGCCATCTTTGCCACTCATCTTATCACTCAAAAATAAATCAACATAAGGCTTTAATGCTTTCACTTTTGGAACATGTGAGTTTTTGATGTAGAAGTATAAAGATCTTGCTATTGGGTATGATCCATCTGCAACAGTAGCTGGTGATGCGCTAATGCCACCAATGCTTGATGCTGTTATCTTATCAACATTTTCAGCTAAAAATCCGTATCCAAATATACCAAAAGCTTTTTTGTTTTTGTCTAGTTTTTGAACAATCAAGTTGTCATTTTCTCCTGATGGGATATATGCTCCATCTTGCCTGATGGTACTATACTTCTTCTTACCATAGCCTGGCATCTTTTTTGTTAATTTTTCCATTACTAGCTCTTCAAAAGCATCTCTAGTTCCTGAGCTTGTAGGAGGTCCGTATATAACTATCTCTCTGTTTGGTAGGCTTGGGTCAATGTCACTCCATTTTTTATATGGGTTCATAACAAGTTTGCCATTAATAGGAACTTTTTGAGCAACTGCTAGAAGAAGATGTTCTTTTGTAAAATCTACAGCTTCATTGTCGCTAGATTGTGCAAAAATAATTCCATCATAGCCAATCATAACACCTGTTATATCTGTAACGCCATTTTTTTGACATAGTTTCCACTCAGACTCTTTCATAGGTCTTGAAGCATTTGTGATATCTGGAGTTTTCATGCCATCGCCAGCACAAAATAGTTTCATACCACCACCAGAACCAGTTGACTCAACAACAGGTGTAGGAAACTTTGTAGTTGCCCCCAACTCTTCTGCTACATAACTAGAAAACGGATAAACAGTAGAAGATCCTACTATCCTAACTTGATCTCTTGCTTGAACTGCACCTGCAACCAAAACTAGCGCAGTAGATGTTAGTGCTACTTTTTTTAATAAATTCATAATAACTCCTTAAAATGTTAAGCGTATTGTACCTATGAATTATTACAAATTAGTTACAGTTTTTAAAATGTGACTTTTAAATGCAATCTCTTTTAATACTTCATTTTGATACTGACTTTCGATATGTTTTTTTAAAGCCTTTACTCTATAAGAATCTATAAGAGGAGTTGAGAAAGAGAGTTGATTTTTATGCCCTGCTTGTTTTGTGATAAGCTCTTCATCCATAAGTCTAATCTCGTACTTTTGTAAAACTCTAAGCCATAAATCATAATCTTCACACACTTTCAAGTTTTCATCAAACAGACCAATATCCCCAAAAACACTTTTGTGAATAAAAAGAGTTGAAACCCCAATCTTACAAGTTCTAAGTGAGTTTAGAAAGGTTGGTTGCTCTTTTTTGAGGTGCTTTTTTTTATTTACTACTTTCGCATTTCTAAGCCACACTTCGTCAGTAAATGATACTTTGAGCTCTGGGTTCTCTACATGTAAAGATACTTGCTTCTCTATCTTGTCTTTATACCATAAATCATCAGAGTCCAAAAATGCTAACCAATCATATTTTGCTTCTTTTATACCCCTATTTCTTGCAGATGAAACACCATTGTTTTTTTGATATATATAGGTAATATCTTCATGCTTGAGTAGCTCTTTTGTGTTATCAGTCGAGCCATCATCCACTACTATAATCTCATCTACGCTTAAAGATTGATTTTGTATGGATTTGACCGCTTGGAGTATAAAGTCTGCTCTGTTATAGGTTGGGATTAT
>CAYOWG010000074.1:0-5734 GCA_964407605.1 uncultured Sulfurospirillum sp.
CAGCGGAAAAGTGTTGGAGCAAAAAAGCTCGGCTCTTTTTGAGGAGTTGGCTCGTGAATTTTATGCCAAAACTACCCTTATAAGTGTTGGTGGGATTGATAGTGCGGACACTGCATACAAACGCATCAAGATGGGAGCTAGCTTAGTGCAGATTTATAGCTCGTTTATCTTTAAGGGTCCAAAACTGACTCATGATATATCAAAAGGCATATTGGATTTGATGGACAAAGATGGGTTTGCTCACATCAGCGAAGCTATCGGAGCGGATAGAAAATGATAAAAGCACTTATATTAACAATTTTTTTAGGAGGCCTTATGGCAAGCTCACTACCTGAGTTTAAGACAAAAACACTAGATAACGGACTACAGATAGTTGTAATCCCTATGGACAATGACAGCGGCGTAATCTCAACAGATATATTTTATAAAGTCGGAAGTGGACATGAGATTATGGGGAAAAGCGGTATAGCTCACATGCTGGAGCATCTCAACTTCAAATCAACCAAGAACCTTGAAGCTGGAGAATTTGATAAGATAGTCAAAGGATTTGGTGGGGTCAATAACGCCTCAACTGGTTTTGATTATACTCACTACTTTATAAAAAGCTCATCTCAAAACTTGGATAAGTCACTTGAGCTTTTTGCAGATTTGATGGAAAACTTAAAACTAAAAGATGAAGAGTTTCAATCAGAGAGAGATGTTGTTTTAGAAGAGAGAAGATGGAGAACTGACAATTCGCCTATCGGTTTTTTATACTTTAGGCTATTTAACAATGCTTTTATATATCACCCATATCACTGGACTCCTATAGGATTTATCGAAGATATAAAACACTGGACGATTGAAGATATAAGGGAGTTTTACAAGAACTACTATCAGCCGTCAAATGCTATAGTAGTAGTAGCTGGTGACATAAGTGCTGATGAAGTTTTTAAAGCAACAAAAAAGCACTTTGGAGATATAAAAAGCAAAAAAGTTATCAATCTAGCAGCACACCAAGTAGAGCCAGAACAAGATGGTGCAAAAAGAATTTATATCAAAAAAGAGAGTGAAGTTGAGATGCTTGCTATCGCTTATAAGGTTCCAAACTTCTTACATGTAGATCAAACTGCCCTCTCGGCACTAAGTGAGCTTTTGAGTAATGGGAAAAGCTCAATGCTTCAAGAAGTGCTAGTCAATGACAAGAAGATGGTAAACCAGATATATAGCTACAATATGGAGAACAAAGACCCCTCTATATTTATACTTTTAGCAGTTGGAAACCCTGGTGTTAAGGCTGAAGATATAGAAAAAGAGATTCTTAAAATCATACAAGATGTCAAAGATGGAAAAGTGGACGATAAAGATATACAAAAGATAAAAACCAATACAAAAGCTGATTTTATATTTAGCCTAGAGAGTTCTTCTGGCATGACAGGTCTTTTTGGAGGATATTATGCTAGAGGTGATATAAATCCCTTGCTTGAGTATGAAGCAAATATAAATAAGCTCAAAAAAGAGGATATAATAAGAGTTGCAAAAAAATATCTAGTTAAAGAGAAATCAACAACAGCGATACTAAGAAAGGAGCACGAATGAGAACAAAAATCACAGGAGCCATGACGGCTCTAGTAACTCCATTTAGAGATGGCAATCTTGACGAAGAGACTTATGCAAAACTTATAAAAAGACAAGTTGATAACGGTATAGATACTGTTGTGCCAGTAGGAACTACAGGAGAGAGTGCAACTCTAAACCATGAAGAGCATCGTCGTTGTATTGATATAGCGGTTAAAGTTTGTAAAGGCACAAAAGCAAAAGTGCTTGCAGGAGCAGGAAGTAATGCAACTCATGAAGCAGTGGGCATTGCAAAGTTTGCTCAAGAGCATGGGGCTGATGGGATTCTCTCGGTAACTCCTTACTACAACAAACCTATGCAAGAGGGACTATATCAACACTACAAAGCTATAGCAAATGCAGTGGAAATTCCTGTACTTTTATATAATGTACCAGGTCGAACAGCATGTGATTTGCTCCCTCAAACGATATATAGACTTTTTGCTGACTGCTCAAATGTTTATGGTGTCAAAGAAGCAACAGGCTCGATAGAGAGATGTGTTGATTTGCTTGCAAATGAACCAAAGCTTAGCCTTATAAGCGGTGATGATGCTATCAACTATCCTATTTTGTCAAACGGTGGATCTGGTGTGATTTCGGTTACATCAAATCTAATGCCAGATATGATTACTGACTTGACTCACGCGGCTATTGGTGGAGATTTTCATGAAGCTAAAAGAATCAATGATGCACTTTACAATATGAATAAAGTTCTTTTTTGTGAGAGTAACCCGATACCGATAAAAGCGGCTATGTATATAGCTGGATTACTTGATACACTAGAGTACAGACTTCCTCTGACGGCTCCAAGTAAAGAAAATATGAAAAAGATAGAAGAAGTTATAAAACAATACAAAATAAAGGGATATTAGAATGACTTATAGTGAGATGAAGGGCAAAACACTTGTAGTAAGTGGAGGAACTAGAGGAATAGGAAAGGCGATTGTTTATGGCTTTGCAAAGCAAGGAGTAAACATAGCTTTTACATACAACTCTAACGAAGAGATGGCAAACGAACAAGTAAAAGACCTTGAAGAAAACTACGGTATAAAAGCTAGAACTTATCCTCTAAATATCTTAGAACCTGAGACATATAAAGACCTGTTTAAGCTTATCGATGAAGATTTTGATAGGGTTGATTACTTTATATCAAACGCTATCATCTCTGGTCGCCCTGTTGTTGGTGGTTATACAAAGTATATGAAACTAAAACCAAGAGGTATAAACAATATCTTCATTGCAACTGTTAATGCTTTTGTAGTAGGAAGCCAAGAAGCTGCAAAACGTATGGAAAAAGTAGGAGGAGGAAGCATCGTATCTATCTCTTCAACTGGAAACTTACAATACATAAAACACTACGCAGGACATGGAGCTGCAAAAGCAGCGGTTGAGGCTATGGCTAGATATGCAGCAGCTGAGCTTGGTGAGATGAACATAAGAGTCAATGTAGTTAGCGGAGGTCCAATCGAAACTGATGCACTTAGAGCATTTACGAATTATGAAGAAGTTAGAGATAAAACAGCTCAACTCTCACCACTAAACCGCATGGGGCAAGCTGAAGATATGGCTAGTGCTTGTCTTTTTGTCTGTTCTAAAAACGCCTCTTGGATGACAGGACATACACTTTTGATTGATGGGGGAACAACTTTTCAAACATGTTAAATTTACCAAATTTTTTAGCTCTAATTAGAGTTTTACTTGCACCTCTTATGCTATGGCTTCTTGTTGGAAGAGATAACCCAATCTTTGAAGGCATACATGTAAGCTGGCTAGACTATGCTGCGGCATTGGTTTTTGTAATCGCAAGTGTAACTGATGGCTTTGATGGCTATATCGCTCGTGCGTGGAACCAAAAAACAGAACTAGGGGCTATTCTTGACCCACTTGCAGACAAGATGCTTATGCTTGGGGCTTTTGTAGGTCTTATGATGATTGACCGTGCCAATGTTTGGGCGGTCTATCTTATACTTACTCGTGAGTTTTTTATAACAGGGATTAGGGTTGCTGCTGCTTCTAAGGGACTCAATATCGAGTCTTCTTACTGGGGCAAAACTAAAACTGTTTTACAGATGGTCGCTATTGGATTTGCTACGATGAATTGGCCTTATGCTAATCTTCTTTTGTGGGCTGCGGTTGCAATCACACTCTACTCAGGCTTTGAGTATATCATGAGATACATTAAAAAGGTAAATCAATAATGGGTATTTTAACTGCACTACTAATACTATCTTTTTTGATATTTTTTCATGAGCTTGGGCACTTTTTGGCTGCTAGATTTTTTGGAGTTCGTGTAGATGTTTTTAGTATAGGGTTTGGAAAAAAAGTATTTTCAAAAGTTATAGGAGATACAGAGTACCGCTTAGCTATGGTGCCCCTTGGTGGATTTGTACAGATGAAAGGTCAAGACGATAGCGACCCAACAAAACAAAGCAAAGATGATGATAGCTACAACACAAAAAAGCCTTGGAAGAGGATAATCATACTCCTTGCAGGTCCATTTGCAAACTTTCTTTTGGCATTTTTTCTCTATCTTGCGATGGCAAACATAGGAGTAACTAAACTTGCTCCAACTATAGGCAGCGTAGGGGTTGATACACCAGCTGCTAAAATCGGGCTTGTAAAAGATGATAAAGTCATAGAGATAAATGGCGAGAGAGTTGAGACTTGGGATGATTTAAGTAAACTTATAAAAGAGAGTGATGGTCCACTTTTAGTAAGTATTTTAAGAGGCAACAAGGTAAAAACTCTTATGGCAACTCCTGATATCAAAGAGATTAAGACTATATTTGGCGAACCTGTCAAAAAAAGGATTTTAGGAATCTCTCCTAGTGGAGAGACTTTGGTTCTTGAGCTTAGTGCTATTGAAACTCTTATATTTGCTTATAATGAAACACTAAAGGCAGCCACTCTAATCGCAACAAGCCTACAAAAGCTTGTCCAAGGCGTTATACCAGTTCAAGACTTGGGTGGAGTGATTGCTATAGTAGATGTAACTGCACAAGCTAGTGAAGCTGGTATCATAGCTCTTTTTGCTCTAACTGCTCTTATATCTGTAAACTTGGGGGTTTTAAATCTACTGCCAATTCCAGCACTTGATGGTGGACATATCATGTTTAATGTATATGAGATGATAACAAAAAAAGCACCAAGTGAAAGTGTACTGTACAAAATGACTGTTGTTGGGTGGGTATTTTTGCTCTCCCTTATGACCTTTACTATCTTCAATGATATATATAGGATTTTTGGAGGGCATGGATGATTAGCCTATATGAAGAGAGATTTGATGAAGTTTTAACTAACATCGAAAAAGTAAGACTTGAGGTAAATCAGCATCAAATCATAAAGATAATCGCAGTAAGTAAAAGCGTAGATGAAAAAGCAATAGAAGATATGTACAACATAGGACAACGAGCCTTTGGAGAAAACAGAGTGCAAGACTATAAAGCAAAAAAAGAAAAGCTTAATGAACTACCTTTAGAGTGGCACTTTATGGGGCGACTTCAGACCAACAAGATAAACGCTCTGATTGACTTGAGTCCAACACTTATGCACTCTTGTAGCTCTCTTAAACTTGCTTTAGAGATAGATAAACGCTTACATGTAAAGGGCAAAACTATGAGCGTTCTTTTGCAGATAAATAGTGCCTATGAAGAGCAAAAAGCTGGAGTTCTTCCTGAGGATGCCTTAGATACTTATGAGAAAATCCTCTCTACTTGTAAGCACATAAAACTAAAAGGTGTCATGAGCATAGGTGCTCACTCTAAAGATAAAGCACTCATAAGAAAAAGTTTTCAAACTACTCACTCAATCTATAAAAAACTAGAGCCAAAAGGTGCAAAGTACTGCTCTATGGGTATGAGTCAAGACTATGAACTCGCAGTTGAGTGTGGCTCCAATATGTTACGAATAGGAAGTGCTTTTTTTAAGTAGAGAACTGCCTGCCAAATAACCGCTTGAAAAAGACCACTGAAGGTTATATCCACCACAAGGACCATCTAAGTCGACTACTTCTCCACAAAAATATAGCCCTTCTATAAGTCTGCTTTGCATTGTTTTAGGGTCTATATCTTTGAGACTTACTCCTCCTCTAGTTATCATGGCTTTTTCAAAACCATCGTGACTATTTACATGTAGAGGT
>CAYOWG010000075.1:0-5728 GCA_964407605.1 uncultured Sulfurospirillum sp.
CAACTTGCCCTGCTTGTGCAAAAACATATCCTATCATCAAAAAAATGATGAAGGAAAATGAAGGTCAGATAAGACTAACACTTCGTTACGCTGCATTTAGTCAAGCTTCTGTTTATGCACTAACTATGCTAGAGGCTGCAAGAGAGCAAGATAAGTATACTGAAACACTAGAAGTTATATTTGCAACTCAAAGTCAGTGGGCATACTATAAAAAGCCAAACCCAGAACTACTTTGGAAGTTTTTAGCAAGTGCTGGAGTTGATTTAGATAGACTAGGTCAAGATGTTAAAAACCCTGAGATAATTGAGAGGATAAAACAAGACTCCGAAGATGCAAAGACACTAGAAATCACTAAAGTGCCGACATTTTTTATCAATGGAAAAACGCTTCCAAAGTTTGGCTACCAAGAGCTAGAAGATTTAATAAACTCTGAACTTCAGAAGTGATTTTCTTTACATGTAGAGGTGTATCTGCCTCTACGAGCTTTAGCAAAAACTGTGATTTTTGTTCTGTGTTTTTTTGCAATTGATTTGATTTTCTCTAGTCTCTTTGGAGCAAAAGAGAAAAGTATCTCATACTCTTCACCGCTACAAAGAATTTTTTTAGAGATATTTTTACTAAATTTTACTCCAAATTTACCACTACTTCTACATAGTCTTGAAAGGTCTTTTGATAGACCATCAGATACATCAAGTCCAGCATTGATATACTTTGATGCTTCATAGAAAAAATCTGCTTTTAGGTTTGGGGCTACAAATCTGCTTTTAGAGTTGATTTTTCCGCCTCTAAGAAGTTTTGTTAGCTCTTTTTTTGAATTGCCAAGCTTACCTGTGTAGGCTATGAGGTCGCCATTTTTCATACCTTTTCTATATATAGGTTTTTTTGTTTTTGAGATGATTGTGATTGAAATCATAAGTTTTTTACCTGAAGTCGTATCTCCGCCTATGATTTCAAGGCCGAATTGTTTTGCAATTTCTTTGAAACCTAAAGAGAGCTCATTTATCTGTGCGAGTGAAAAGTATGAGGGAATGACAAGCCCGATAAGAGCATATTGAGGTTTTGCATTCATGGCAATCGCGTCTGATATATTGACAAGCATACTTTTTCTAGCTATCAGCTTTAGACTCATCCAAGAGAGCTTAAAGTGTATATCTTCACAAAATAGGTCTTTAGAATAGACTAACTGCCCAACAACAGCACCATCATCTCCGATTTTGCTACTTTTAAAACTTGAGATTAGATACTCTTCTTTATTCATTGTGTAAACTTTTTTTCTATTATATCTTAAGTAAATAAAGAGTAAGCTTTCGTAACGCAATATATAGGAGAGCCAATTATGGAGTGCAAACTCGTTCTTGAAGTATTTAGATTTGACTGTAAAACAGACTATCTTCCGTACTATAAAAAAGTATATATAACGATAGGCGGAGATAAAAGTGTTGCTGATTTGTTGGCTGCTATAAAAGATGATGAGAAATCATTTTCGTTTCCTACTAGTAAAAATTCAGCTATAAAGATCAATGCCAAAGCACTTGACACAAGCGAGAAAATCAAAGAGATTGTTGAGTATTTTGGGAAAGAGTTAAAGCTTGAACCTCTTAATGCAAAAAGGTCTGTAAAGGATTTGAGCATAAATGAAGATGATTTCAATGAGAAGTTTGACTTACTAGGTGCATTTGTTGAGGAAAGTGATAGAAGTATATATAAATCTTATATAAAAGAGTACTATTCATCGCCGATTGTAAATATGGAAGAAGATTTTATAGGGGACGGACTTTTTGCTTTTGCTTATGATATGATTCAAAAATATCCTCAAAGAGAGACACAAATACTCAAAACTATAGCTAAAAAAGATAGCGGAGTTTGGCTACATGTAAACATATCAAATAGGCTTTTTCCAGCAGATACGGAGCTTGAGCGAAAAGTAATTTATATAAAAAATGCGATTTTAAATAACCAAGATATTGAAGATAGTTTTTTACAAAAGCAACGAAATTTAAGCAAGGCAATGTAATGGCTAAATATATACTTTTTGATAATATCATAGAAAAAGATAGTGCAAAATCTTTTATAGTTGCTGGGATAGAACTACTAAGTAGGCTTGGACTAGAAGTGCCTGTTCTTAAAAACTCAAAACCAGATATTGCAACAGAAGGCAAAGCTCTTAATGAAGAAACATTTTTATATAACTGTGCGTACAATCTTGCACTCGCAAACGAAGAAAATGCAGATATAGTTTGCGTGGAAGATAGCTCATACATATCTTTGAGTGTTGCAAAAATAATACTTTTAGAAAACACTATTTTAAAAGATGCGGTTGTAAAAAGACTTAGTGAGGAGAATTTGGAGTTGTGTTTGGAGACAAAAATAATACCTATCAATGATATTATTAAAGATACTCTTGATTTTGATAAGCTAAAAAAAGATTTTTCAAACTTTAATGTGGCTATATTCAATGGCAATAAAATAAAAAATTTAGAAACAAATAGAGAAATACTAGAGCTTCTTGGAGCAAAAGTTATCAGTTTTGAGACGCAAGATGATAGTGATGGTTATGAGATATATGGTGCATCAAAGCAGCTAGCTCAACAGCTTGCAGGAAAAATAATGCTAGATGCGTTTGACAATGCAGCGGATTTTGTTATTACAAATGACGCTAGAAGTTTTGTGATGTTTGAACAACGCCAAAAGAGTTTAGAATCTTGTGTCGGAAGAGATATAGAGCTTAGTGTTTTTTCAACTGCACAAGTTGTCTTGATGGCAATGGGTTGCAGCGAGAAGTCAAAACTAGGTTTAGGTTTACATAAAGTACCAACAACACTCATATAAATAAGACAAATTTAAAGGAGCAAATATGCCAAAGATAAATCGTTATGTCGATATTGACACAGTAGAAAGAGAAGCCAATAAGGACTATATAGATAGACACTCGCCATTCGTACGCTGTAGTGAGACTGCAAAGAGCGAAGAAGCTTTTGCAGTCACAGTTAAAGTTGGAAACGAATATGCTCATCTAGATGATTTTGACCATTTTATATCAAATGTATCACTTTATAATGGAGAGTCGCTTTTAGGTCGTGCTGATTTTATATCAGGAACTCTTGGTGGACAAGGTGAAAAAGGTCATGCTGAAGTGACATTTAACATAGTTCCTTCAGGCAAGAAACTAAAGCTAGTTGCTCAAGCATACTGTACAAAACACGGAGTTTGGGAAAGTGACCCAGTAGCGGTTGCCGTAGGATAATTCCTAAATATATATAAAATCCCTCTTTATTAAAGGGGGATTTAACTCCTCTTTTGATATTATCTTTCTTATGACAAAAACTGAAAAAGTAAAACTGTTAAAACAACTCTATCAGTACAGATCTATGGGTTTTAAATACTTTAAAAAGTATAATCCAGCCCAAAGCAGTAGAGTTTTTGCAGATGATTTTGAGACTCTTGAGAGCTCTGTTGATGATTGTCATTTGTGCAATTTAAGTAAGACGAGAAATAGTGTAGTTTTTGGCGGAGGAAACAAGGGGGCTAAGATCATGTTTGTAGGCGAAGCACCTCGTAGTGGCGAAGATGAAAGCGGAAAAATATTTGTAGGTCAAGCTGGTGATATGCTAACAAAAATCATTGAAAAAGTATTGGAATTAAAAAGAGAAGATGTTTACATAACCAATATACTTAAGTGCAAAACACCTGAAAATAGAGTGCCTAGCATAGAAGAAGCAGGTGCTTGCAAGCCCTATTTGCTAAAGCAGATAGATATGATAAAGCCACAAATCATAGTCGCTTTAGGCTCAACAAGCTTCCATCATCTAACAGGCGAGTATGATACTCCTATGTCAAAAGTAAGAGGAGAAGTGTTTAGCCTAGGAAGTGCGAAGCTAATTCCTACTTTTTGCCCCTATTTTTTACTAAGAAATCCATCTTTGAAAAAAGATGTTTTTCAAGATATGTTAAAGGTTAAAAGTCTGCTATGAAAATAATTTTAAGCTTTTTTATAATCATCTCTTTTTCGTTCGCTAAGAGCGATAAGCTCTCGCCTATACCATTGACGAAAAGTATTTTTATTAACACTGATGGGTTTACATGTAACGCTGAGTGCATGGAGCAGCTTTTGGATGAAGGGCAGATATTTTCTTTTATGGTTCACTATAACGACTCTTTGGATGAACTAGATTATATGAGAAGTGAGTTTGCTTATTATCAAAGAGTATTTAGGGTTTTTGAGGACGAGGAGTATTCTATAAGAGTTGCTATGCTTATCCCGCAAAAGAGCATAAGAAGATATGCACTAACTACTGTTAATTCAGTTTTAGCGTACTTGCTTTCCAAGCAACATGACTTTGAAGTAAAAGTTTTTAACACTCATAATGAAGACGAGGAGTCGATACTTAGAGAACTAGAAAATATAAAAAAAGAAAATTTTAGATATGTTATAGCTCCAGTAACAAAAAAAGGTGCTAAAGTTATCTTAGAAAATGAGGACAATTTAGTCATATATATACCAACAATAAACAAAGATGTAGTAGAAAACAGTAGTAGTAATATTGTTTTTGGTGGAATAAGCTACTCTAAGCAGATAGATGAGCTCTTTAGATATACAAATGAAAAAATAGCATATTTTACAGATGGTAGCAACTTGAGTAAAGAATTAAACAATTTTCTTATAGAAAAAAGTCCAAATATTGTCTACGGTAAGAGTATTAAAAGCTCAAGAATGAACTTTAAACAGATGTTTAAAAAGAACACAAAACTAGCTGATAGTTCAATCTTTATGAATACACCATTAGTTAAAACAAGTCTTATAGCCTCGCAACTTAGAGTCTATGAGATTGAGCCGTATGTATTGCTCTCGACACAGATAAACTATAATCCGATGCTTTTGACACTGACACAATTTGAAGATAGAAAAGAGTTTTTTATCGCCAATTCTATCGGAGAGAGTACAGTGGAAGCGGTAGAGATAAATTCACTTTTTGGTCATGATATAGTTTATGATTGGGTTAACTATTCGACCTCTATTGGCATAGATTATTTTTATACGAACTATTTTGTTCCTACAGCAAGTAGTAATTTTGATGAAGAAATAGTTGAAAATCAAGTACAATACAATATATCAATCATGAAGCCAATGAGAAACAAATTTGAAAAAGAGTTATTTTAGAAAAAAGATTTAAAAAACTCTTTAACCTTTTTGCTCATTTTTGCTGGTCTATTATCCTTGATAAATACTAAAACAGATACCATTTCAAATAGTTCAATATCTCCTAACCAGACACTTTGCTTTAGTGTTAAGGAAGTATGTTTTAATTCTATCATTTGATGCTTTGCTTCGAGCATGTCGCCAAGTTTTGCTGGCTTTTTATACTCTGCTTGAAGGCTTTTAATGACAAAATGACCACCATCTGTGGCAGGCGACATGTTATTTTGAAAAAAAAGCTCAGATCTTGCTCTTTCACAATACTTAAGATAGTTAGCATGGTAAGCTATGCCAGCAGCATCAGTATCTTCATAATATATTCTAAACTTCATTTCTGTCCTTATATGTTATAATGTTTCATGAACACAACATACTACTATAAATCACCTATTGGAATTATAAAGCTTATTTGCAATGAGACTTTTTTAATAGAGATGAGTTTTGTTGAAAAAGAGAAAGAAAATCTAGACAAATATCCCTCTATAGTCTCTACATGTAAAGAGCAGTTAGATCTGTATTTTGCAGGAAGCTTGA